>NZ_CP150484.1:4667533-4776865 GCF_037997115.1 Amycolatopsis coloradensis | reverse complement strand
CTTCCGATCTGGTTCTAACCCGAATCGCCACTCACGACCCACCGCGGTTACCCAGGAAGCCGGTCACAGCGGAACGGAACTCGTCCGGCGCCTCCAGCCACGGCACGTGCCCGACATCCTCGATCCGCACCCGCTTCACCGACGGCAGGGCCTGCTCCAACGAGTCGACGGCCCACCGTGGCCGGTTGTCGGCCATGCCGTCCACGATCAGTGTCGGCACCCGCAGTGACTCGCTGGCCGAGACGAGCTCCGACTCCGGCACGGCCCGCATCTCCTCGCTGAGCGCCGTGTTCGCCTCGTAGTTGACCGGGAACCAGGGTGTCGCCATCGCTTCGGCGTGGCGCGCGCCGTCGGCCACGAAATCGGCCGTCCACTGCCATATCGCGCTTTCGCGGCCCTCGCCGCGAGGCTTCTCCCCCACCACTCGCTCGAAGTTCCGCTCGAACTCCGCGCGCCAATCGTGACCGAGGCCGACACCCGACACGTACACGAGCGCGCTCACTCGTTCCGGTCGCGCCAGCGCGTAGAGGAGGCCGAGATGCGCACCCCACGAATGCCCGAGAACCGCGACGCGGTCGAGGCCGTGCCACTCGCGGACGGCGTCGACGTCGGCGACCATCCGTTCGAGTGTGTACGGACCGCGCGCTTCCGAACGCCCGGCACCGCGCTGATCCCACCGGATCAACCGGAACCGCGGACCGAGATCGAGGGTGCCGAACATGTCCCACAGACCGGGACCGCCGTGGCAGCACAGGATCGGCTCGCCCCCGCCGGTCGCCGAGGTCCACAGCTCGCAGCCGTCGTCGGTGATCACCACGTGATTATCCGATAGTCCGGGCCGCGGTCGTTGGCTATCTTCCGCGACATGACGATGGACACGCCGCCGCAGCGGGCGGCCACCCTCGCCGACGCGCCCGCCATCGCGGCGCTGATGCGGGCCTCGGTGCTGGAGTTGTTCCCCCGGTTCTACGACGAAAGGCAGACCGCGAGCGCGGCGGACCATATCGCGCGCCTCGACCTACGGCTGATCGAAGACGGCACTTACTTCGTGCACGAGACGGACGGCGAGATCGTCGCCTGCGGAGGCTGGAGCAGGCGCAACAAAACCCACGCGGGCGCCGGCGACGCGTCGGACGACGACCGTCCGCTCGATCCGGCCACCGAACCCGCGCGCGTGCGCGCCATGTTCGTCCGCGGCGACTGGACACGCCGCGGGCTCGGGCGCGCGATCCTCGAGTCCTGTCGTCTCGCCGCGAAGGCCGAGGGATTCACGTCGCTGACACTGACCGCGACCCTGCCCGGTGTCCCGCTCTACCGGTCGTTCGGCTTCACCGAAGTCGAACGGGTCACCGTCACGACGCCCGACGGCGTCGACGTACCGGGCGCTGTCATGACCAGGGACATCGACGAACCGGATAGCATCGAAAAATGATCTCCGGGACCACCGCACTGTCGTTCGTGTTGATCTGCCTGCTCGGTGCCATGGCACCAGGCCCGGATTTCCTGGTGGTGACCCGCAGCGCGATCCTCGGCGGGCGCAAGGCCGGGATCGCCGCCGGACTCGGTATCGCGCTCGGCGTCTTCGTCTGGGTGGTCGCGATCGCGCTCGGGGTCGCGGCGATCCTCACCGCGTCGGCGATCGCCTTCACCGTGGTGAAGCTGATCGGTGCCGGGTACCTGATCTTCCTCGGCGTCAAGGCGTGGCTGGCGGTGCGCCGCGGCGACTACAGCGAACTCAAGGACAGGGTGGCGCCCGTCGTCGCGCCCAAGGAGGCGTTCCGGCAGGGACTGCTCACCAACCTGCTCAACCCGAAGGTCGCGATGTTCTTTCTCGCGCTGATCCCCCAGTTCCTTCCGCATTCGGCCTCGACAGCGCAAACCCTGCAGCTGGCCGTGCTGGCCACCACGGTGGCCGTCGTCTGGACCTTCGTCCTGGCGACGCTGGTCGGTTCGCTGCGGAGGTTCTTCAGCTCCGGCAGGGTGCGCCGCACGATGGACGCGGTGATGGGCACCTTCCTGGTCGGACTCGGCATCCGGGTCGCGGTACAGAACTGACCGAAGGCGCCCATCACACGAACTCAGAGGGATTCGACGGCGAGACGCGTACCTTCGACGCGGGCGGCGATCTTGGCGAACGCGGTGTCCCGCGACGTCGAAGTGTCGTCGGCGAACGGTGAGAAACCGCAGTCGTCACAGGTGCCCAGCCGGTCCGGCGGGATGTACCGCGCCGCCTGCAGAACCCTGTCCCGGACCTCTTCGGCGGTTTCGACGCGCGGGTCGATCGGATCGGTCACGCCGACGAAGACCCGCTGCTCCGGGCGAGAGTGCTCGGCGATGACCCGCAGCGCCCGCTCGGGATCCGCCTCGCTGGCCAGCTGGACGTAGACGTTGCCCACGTTCAACCGGAACAACGTCGGCAGCAGCTCGGCGTAGTCGACGTCCAGGCTGTGCACGGAGTCCTGGTCCCCGCCGGGACAGGTGTGCACGCCGATCCTCTTCCGCTCCTCCTCGGAGAACCGGTCCAGTACGGTGTTATTCAAGTCCACAAAGGACTTCAGCAGTCCGCCGGACGGATCGAGCTTCAGCGACAACCGGGCTTCGGTGAAGTCGATCTGGACGCTGTCCGCACCCGCGTCGAGACTGCGGCGGATGTCGGCCTCCGCCTCGTTCACCAGGTCGGCGAGGAACTGTTCTTTGCCATATCCGGCCAATTCTTCACCGGGATAGACGAGACTGATCGCCGAAGCCGCGATCACCGCCTGCTTCACCGGTCGAGTCGCGTACTTCTTGGCTTCGCGCAGATAGGCGTCGGCGTAGGCCTGATAGCGGAACGGTCCGGCGGTCAGCCTGGGAAGCTGCCGGGTGTGCCCATCGGCGAACGGGATGATGACGCCGTCGGGCGCCAGCGAAGTGAGGCCAGCCAAGGGATACGTGGCGAAACTCGGCTTACCTTGTTCGCCGTCGGTGATGACCGGCGAGCCGGTCTCTTCCAGCCGTTTGATCGTCTCCACGAGAGCTTGTTCCCGCGACTCGCCGAGTCCGTCGGCGTCAAGCCGTCCGGCCGCGTGCTCACCGAGTGCTTCGATGAGATAGCCGGGACGGGGAATACTGCCGATCGGTTCGGTGGGTATGGTCATCGCTCGCGTCCTCCCAGATGGCGCAGCCCGCGGCCGCCCTGGCCACAAGCGGGAAAACTACAGAGCCTTCTCCTCCTTGACGATCTTTCAGCGTGCTGAAACCCCTAATGGCGCAATGGTTAGCTCCTCGAAGGATCTTCGTTCCTCGGCCATATAGGTCGTTATACAGAGCTCGGCGAAATTCGATGCTTATCCGGCTCCGCTCCTGGGTATTCCGTGGATGTCGACGGCCGGGGCGCGCCGAAGGAGAACCCGATGCTGAGCCATCACGATCGGCAAGAGCTGGAGAAGATCGAGCGCTGGTTCGAGCTCACCGAGCCGGCTTTGGCCGCCCGGCTCCGGTCTGGCAGGCCCGCCCGGCCCCCTCTGCTCCGCCTGGCTCTCCTTCTCAGCCTCGACATCACCGCGGGGCTGTTGATGCTGCTGGGCATCATCGTGGACAGTCCGACCCTGCTGTTGACCGGGATGATCACCGTGACCGCGGCGGTGATCGTGCACCTGTCCCGGTTCGGGCGTCCCTGATCGTCTTCCCGTCCACCGGTAGAGTCCGGGCGATACGTCCGGTTCACTGGGAGGAAGACGCATGCGGTTCATGATCATCATCAAGGCGGACGAGGATTCCGAAGCCGGGAAGATGCCGCCGATGGAGGCTTTGACCGCAATGGCGAAGTTCAACCAGGAGATGCTCGACGCCGGAGTGCTGGTCGGTGGCGAAGGCCTGCAGGAAAGCTCCAAGGGCGCACGGGTCACGCTGAACGCGGCAGGGGCCACCGTCACCGACGGCCCGTTCACCGAAGCCAAGGAACTCGTCGGCGGCTTCTGGATCGTTGATGTCCCTTCGCGCGCCGAGGCGATCGAGTGGGCGAAGCGCTGCCCCACTCCCCCGACCGGCGACACCGTGCTCGAGGTCCGCAAGATCCTCGAAGCCGAGGACTTCGGCGAGAACTTCACCACCGAGCTGCAGGAGAACGAGCAGCGGATGCGCGACGAGCTCGCCGAACGGGCTTAAGGTCTGTTTCATGGCCGTCCGGGAGCGGGTGCCCTGGGTACTCCACGTCGACCTCGACCAGTTCATCGCGGCGGTCGAGGTCGCCCGGCGGCCTGAGCTGCGCGGTAAGCCCGTCATCGTCGGCGGCACGGGCGATCCGGCGGAACGGGCCGTGGTGGCGACGGCGTCGTACGAAGCTCGGGAGTTCGGCATCCGGTCCGGGATGCCCCTGCGAACCGCCGCAAAACGCTGCCCTGAGGCGATCTTCCTCGCCACGGACCCGCCCGCGTACCAAGAGGTCTCCGATCAGGTGATGGCGACGCTGCGGGAATTCCCCGTGGTCGTCGAAGTGCTCGGCTGGGACGAAGCGTTCCTCGGCGTCACCTCAGACGATCCCGAAGCACTCGCCGCCGACATCCGGCGGGAAGTGGCCGAAGAGACCGGGCTTTCCTGCTCCGTCGGCGTCGGGGACAACAAGCTGCGTGCCAAACTCGCCACCGGATTCGCCAAACCGGCGGGGGTCTTCCGGCTCGTCCAGGACAACTGGTGGGACGTCATGGCCGAGCGGCCGACGGACGCCCTTTGGGGCATCGGCACCAAGACCACGAAGAAGCTCGCCGAGGCCGGCTATCACACCGTGCTGGAACTGGCCGGCGCCGATGTGGCGGACCTCGCGGCCCGGTTCGGTCCGAAGCTCGGCCCGTGGTATCGGATCCTGGCCGGCGGAATCGGCGACGCCGAGGTCACCGCGACGCCGTACGTCGCGCGATCCCGTAGCCGTGAGACGACTTTTCAACAGAACCTCACCGATCCGGAGGCCATGGCCGCGGAGGTCGTCGCACTGGCGAAACGCGTCTCGCAGGACGTCGCCGAGGAAGGCAGGCCCGCCGCGCGAGTCGCGGTCAAGGTCCGGTTCGCCCCGTTCCAGACCCATACGCACAGCGTGACCCTGCCCGCGCGAACCTCGGATCCCGCCGAAATCGAGAAGGCGGCGCTGGCCGTGCTCGGCATGTTCGACCTCGGCAGACCGGTCCGCCTGCTGGGCGTCCGCGCCGAATTCCTCTCGCCTGCGGAGCGATCCGTGTCGCCTTGACAGCGCTCGCGGCGTTTTGCCATTCTGGTTCCGGGTCGAGAGGCGCTGCGACGGAATTCTTCCGCCACGCTCGGCCCGCTGCGACAGACGTAAGGGCGCCTCCCACTGTGGAGGTGCCTTTGTTGCGTCTGAACCCTTTTCCGGCCCTCGTCGTCGAGGCCGTGCGCTGAACCCCGCAGTGACACCGTCCTTTCCGCCACGGGCGTAAAGGACAGCTCCGCCCTGCCTTCCTTGATGATTGGAGAACCCATGAGCCCGACCCTGTCCAAGGTCAACGGGATCGAATTCGCCGTCGCCGACCTTTCCCTCGCCGAGGCCGGCCGCAAGCAGTTGCGCCTCGCCGAGGTCGAGATGCCCGGCTTGATGGCGCTGCGCCGCGAATACGCCGGCTCCCAGCCGCTGAAGGGCGCGCGGGTCGCGGGTTCACTGCACATGACCGTGCAGACCGCCGTGCTGATCGAGACGCTCGTCGCGCTGGGCGCCGAGGTGCGCTGGGTGTCCTGCAACATCTTTTCCACGCAGGACGAGGCGGCCGCGGCCGTCGTCGTCGGCCCGGAGGGCACCGTCGAGAAGCCGTCGGGTTCGCCGGTGTTCGCGTGGAAGGGCGAGACGCTCGCCGAGTACTGGTGGTGCACCGACCAGCTCTTCGACTTCGGTGACGGCCGCCTCCCGAACATGATCCTGGACGACGGTGGTGACGCGACGCTGTTGATCCACAAGGGCGTCGAGTTCGAGGCCGCCGGCGCCGTTCCGCAGGCGACCGAGGAGGACCCCGAGGAGTACCACCTCGTCCTGGAGACCCTGCGCGAGAGCCTCGGCCGCGACACCAGCCGGTTCACCCGCATCGCCAAGGAGGTCCGCGGAGTCACCGAGGAGACCACCAACGGCGTCAAGCGGCTCTACAAGCTCGCCAAGGAAGGCGAGCTGCTCTTCCCTGCGATGAACGTGAACGACTCGGTCACGAAGTCGAAGTTCGACAACAAGTACGGCATCCGCCACTCGCTCATCGACGGTCTCAACCGCGGCACCGACGTGATGATCGCGGGCAAGGTCGCGGTCGTCTGCGGCTACGGCGACGTCGGCAAGGGCGCCGTGGAATCGCTGCGCGGCCAGGGCGCCCGCGTGGTCGTCACCGAGATCGACCCGATCTGCGCACTGCAGGCGGCGATGGAGGGCCTCGACGTCGTGGAGCTCGACGACGTCGTCGGGCGCGGCGACATCTTCATCACCACCACCGGCAACTTCGACATCATCATGGCCGACCAGATGGCCAAGATGAAGCACAACGCGATCGTCGCGAACGTCGGGCACTTCGACAACGAGATCGACATGGCCGGCCTGGCGAAGATCCCGGGCATCAAGAAGATCGAGATCAAGCCGCAGGTGCACGAGTGGGTCTTCCCCGCCACGGCGGACCGCGAGGCGCACTCGATCATCGTGCTGTCCGAGGGCAGGCTGATGAACCTCGGGAACGCGACCGGCCACCCGAGCTTCGTGATGTCGAACTCCTTCACCAACCAGACGATCGCGCAGATCGAGCTGTTCACGAAGCAGGGCGAGTACACCACCGACGTCCACGTGCTGCCGAAGCACCTCGACGAGAAGGTGGCCCGCCTGCACCTCGACGCGCTGGGCGTCCGGCTGACCAAGCTGACCAAGCGCCAGGCCGAGTACATCGGCGTGGACGTCGAGGGTCCGTACAAGCTGGACCACTACCGGTACTGAGTTCGACCGTCTCGTGAGTGGTAAGGACGGTTCTAACCGTCCTCACCACTCACGAGGCCGGGCAGTCACTAGGCCGAATGCGGGAAAACTTCGGCCGGATGGACCTGTTTCCCGCCGATCGGGGCGGGAATCCCCTTGGTAGCCACACTCCGGCGGAACGCGGGCCGGGGCGACTACGAAGGAGAAGGTGTTCCCGTGATCATTCTCGGCGTCATCCTGATTGTCGTCGGTGTCATCGCCAGCATCCCCGTCCTGTACTCGATCGGGATCGCGCTGGCGGTCATCGGCATCATCCTGGCCGTTCTCGGGAACACCGGGAAGGCCATCGGCGGTCGCGCCCACTGGTACTGAGCACCTGACCGAACCGGTACCGAGCCCTCAGGTACCGGCTCCTGAACGTCCCGGGCACCCGGCGTCCCCTCACGCCGGGTGACCGGGCCGTTTTCGTTCTCCGTTCGCCGGGTATCCGCATCGGACGACGAGAAGGAGGAAAGCCGATGGCAGGGACGGACCCTCGCCCGTACTTGACGGAAGCGAAGTACCCGTGTGGACGCGACGAACTCCTGCGGGCCGCCGCGGCGGCCGGAGCGGGCGACGATGTCCTAGGCCCCTTGGGCACGCTGCCCGCCCGTGACTACGCGGACGGGGACGGTGTTTGGGAGGCCATCCGCTCCTACAACGGGGCGCCGATCCACGACACCGCGAAGGAAGCACCGTGACATGAAGGGGTCCCCCGGCTCCGAGGGGGAGGGAGAGCCGGAGGACCCCGTCATAGTTAACACATTCCCGGCCACGATGTACACGAACGCATACACCTTCGAGTGGCAATCGGGCGCGATCGCCCGAATCGGGCCGGACTGGTGTATTGGCCGCCGGTCAAGAAGCCCGCAGCAGCAGCCGTGCCGCCATCTCCGCGCACGAGCAGCCGCCGTCGACGTCGAAACAGTCGATCGTCAGCGCGTGCCGGGAGAAGTCGAGGTCGACGCAGCCGTCTTCGCTGCATTCGGTGAAACCACCGTCGACGTGGACCACCAGGGTCCCGTGGCAGTGATCGAGCCCGCCGGCGCAGAACGCGCACTCCATGGTCATGCCGCCTCCCGCGATCAGGATCGAAGATCGCTTCGGAAAAGTTCTCCTCGATTGCCTTATTACCACCGAGGGACGACAAATCCTGGCATACGCGCGGCGTGTCGTGGTACCCGGCGGGTGCCACCGGGCACAACAGTCCATAAAGGAGGGTCAGGCGCTCTTCGGGGTTCGCTTGCCCGACGCGGGTTTCTTGGCCGCCGTGGTCTTCTTGGCGGCTGCGGGCTTCCGGCTCTTCTTCGCCTCGCTCACACTGGCCTGCAATGCCTCCATGAGGTCGACGACGTCGGCCTTCGCGCCGACGACCTTCGGCTTCGTCGTCTGGTTGCCCGCGGCCTTGGCCTCGATCATGGCTTCCAGGGCCTCACGGTAGGAATCGGTGTACTTGTCCTGCTCGAACACCGGCTCCGAGAGCGAGTCGATCAGCGAACCCGCCATCGTCAGCTCCTGCGGCCGCACCTGCGGCGGATCGTCGTGCAGGAACCCGAAGTCCGGGACGCGGACCTCGTCGGGCCACAACATCGTCGTCATCGTCAGGACGTCGCTGTGGACCCGCAGGATCGCGAGCGTCTCCCGCTGCCGGATGGCGACCTTCGCGACCGCCACGTGGCTCGCCTTCTGCAGCGCGTCACGCAGGACCACGTACGGTTTGACGGCGTTCTTCTGCGGTTCGAGGTAGTAGGTCTTGTCGAACTGGATCGGGTCGATGGACTCCAGCGGCACGAACTCGAGCACGTCGATCGCCCGCGACGACGCCAGCGGCAGCTCGGACATGTCCTCGTCGGTGAGCACGACCATCTCGCCGTCGGGCAGTTCGTAGCCCTTGGCGATCTCGGCGTAGGGCACTTCCTCGCCGTCGATCGTGCAGAACCGCTTGTACTGGATCCGGCCGCCGTCGGCCTCGTGCACCTGGCGCAGCGAGACGTTCTTGTTCTCGGTGGCCGCGTACAGCTGGATCGGGATGCTCACCAGCCCGAAGGACACCGAGCCCTTCCACATCGAACGCATCGAGCCGCACCTCCGCTGCCGTCACCGACCGTACTCACAGACGGTGACCACGGTAGCCCGAAACGGCGCACCGCGACAGCCCCGCGAACCCGATCGCGGGACCGTCGCGGTCCTGGAATCAGACCTCGGCCAGGTATTTCTCCGCTTTCGCGGGGTCCAGGAACCAGTGCTGGAAGTCGGTCGGATCGGAGAACCCGTTCGCGAACCGCTTCGCCACGGCGGGCTTCTCCCCCGCCGCGCCGATGATCTGGAGCACGTGCGGGGGCGGCGGCTGCAGCATCGCGTTGGTCCAGGTCGTCACGTGCTGGGCGTACTCCCAGTACTTCTCGAACGACGCGGACATCCACTCCTCGTCGAACGGCTTGTCGCCGCGTTCGAGGATCGAGTCCAGATAGGACGCCGCGCAGTGGCTCGCGTTGTTGGAACCCTGGCCGGTGATCGGGTCGTTGGCCACCACGACGTCGGCCATGCCGAGCACGGCGGTCCCCGAGTCGAGCTTGCCGACCGCGTTCCGCACGACGGGCGTGTATCCGCCCGCCAGCGTCGCCTTGTCGTCGGTCAGCACGGCGTTCCGGGACCGCTCGTACTCCCACGGCAGGAACTGCTTCATCAGCGACAGGATCCGGTCGAGATGCTGCTGCGGCGACGGCCGGTCGTCCCAGCAGTCGAGCGGGCCGCCGGGGACACCCTCGAAGAACAGGATGTCGCAGTTCCCGCTCAGCGTGTACGCGGGGATCATGAACAGCTCACCCACACCGGGGATGATGTTGAACCGCACCGCCGCCTTGTCCGGGTGCTCGGGCCTGCGCTCCAGTCCGTGCACGTAAGCCAGCGAAAGCGCGCGCTGGGGTTCGGTGTAGGGCGAACGCTCCGGCATCCGGTCGAACAACTGGACCAGCTCACCCTTGCCCGCCGCGATGACGACCAGGTCGTACAGCTTCGCCAGCGGGGCGAGATCCGACGTGGTGACGCCGTGGATGACGACCTTGCCGCCGCGGTCCTCCACCAGTTCGAGCCAGGCGGCCATCTTCACCCGCTGGTCCACCGACTGCGCGTAGTGCTCCAGCGGCCCGAACCAGTCCAGCACCCGGCTGGAGTCCGGTCCCGCGATGGAAACGCCGAGCCCTTCGACCTTGACGGTCTCTTCCTCCCACAGGTTCAGCTTGTGGTCCCGCTCGTGCTGCAGAGCGGAGTGGAACATGCACTGGGTCGACATCACCTTCCCGGACCGGATCTCGTCCGGCGTCCGCGCCGACATCACCGTGACGTCGTAGTCGTGCGCGAGCAAGCTCAAGGCCAGCTGCAACCCCGACTGTCCGGCACCGACGATCAGAACCTTGCGCATCCTCGACGTTCCTCCCAGAACCGTTCAGCTGAGTACGGCGAACTCGCGACCAGGCCCGGAGACCACCGCGAGGGACAGCGTGTGCGACACCAGTTCCTGCAGCGTCGCGACCGCCGACTTCGGGTCGCGGGCGTCGCAGGTGACCAGCGGGATGTCCGGGGACAGCGCCAGCGCGTCGCGCACCTCTTCGAGGTCGTGCACCGGCATTCCCTCGAACTGGTTGACCGCGACGATGAACGGCAGCTCGGAGTCGTTCTCGAAGTAGTTGATCGCGGCGAACGACTGGTCGATCCGGCTGGTGTCGACCAGCACGACGGCGCCGAGCGCGCCGCGCGAGAGGTCGTCCCAGAGGAACCAGAACCGGGCCTGTCCGGGGGTGCCGAACAGGTACAGGAGCAGGTCCTCACGCAGGGTGATTCGGCCGAAGTCCATCGCGACCGTGGTGGTGGATTTGGTTCCGGGCGGCACCAGCTCGTCGACGCCGGCCCCCGCCTCGGTCATCCAGGCCTCGTTGCTCAGTGGCGGGACCTCGGAGACGGAGCCGACGAAGGTCGTCTTGCCCACGCCGAATCCACCGGCGACCACGATCTTGGCGGAAATCGCCAGCAGACTGGGGTCAGACCGGGAGGCGCTTGAGTCCATCGAGGATCCTCTCGAGCACGTTCGTATCGTGGTTGTAGGCGTGGGCCGTCGGGTGCACGAAAACGGCGCCCTGGGTGGCGAGGTCGCCGATGAGCACCCGGACCACGCCCAGTGGCAGATCCAGTCCCACCGAAAGCTCGGCGATCGACGAACGCTCCCGGGCGCGCTCGTACAGCGAGCGCGATTCGGGCATCAGCGCCTCGGCCAGTGACGGGTCGTAACGCGGGACCGAGATCAAGGTCTCCACCAGCAGCAGCTGGCTGCTCTTCGTCCGGCCGCCGGTCAGCGCGTACGGCCGGATTCTGCGGCTGCGCATCTTGACGGGCCGGTCCGGAGATTGGTCGCTGGACACGGTCATCCTTTCCTTCTCCGGATTGTCAGGCCTGCGGCCGTCGGGCGGTCAGGACCTGCCGGAGTCCCGCTCGCACCTCGGGCGTGAGCGCGTGACCGGCGTTGGTGATGAACTGGGTCATCTCGTAGGCGACGACCTTCATGTCGCAGTCCGGTTCGGTGAGCACCGCGAGACCCGCCTCGGCACCGATCCCCATGAACAGGAAGTATCCGCGGGTGAGCCGGATGATGATCTGCTCGCAGCTGCCCTTGCCGAACAGCGCGGCACTGTTGCCCGCGAGGCTGAGCAGACCGCTCGCGATGGCCGCGAGCTGCTCGGCGTCGTCGCTGGACACCGATTCCGACGCGGTCAAAGGGAAGCCGTCGACGGACATGATCAGCGCGTGGCTGGCACCGTGCACCTTACGCACGAAGTCGTCGAGCAACCACGTGAAATCCGTGGTCGCGTCCTGGGCGGTCACTGGGTGTTTCCTCCGGTCTCACGCTCGTGCCGGTCGTCGAGGGCGGCACGTTCGCCGTCGGTGAAGGCATCGAGGTCGGCCAGCAGCGCCTCGTGCCCGTCCGCCGCGTCGGCGGGCGGGGTGGTCGGCGGGGCCGGTTCGTCGGGCAAAGTTCTGATACTGCGGGAAACCCGGCGCGGCAGACCGCTGGCCGTGGTGCCGCCGTCGGCGGGCGGCTGGAAGGCCGTGCGCGGACGCGGGCTGGGCTTCCGTTCCGGTTCCGGTGCCGCCGAGGGGGCCGGGCGGCGCCGCGGCAGCCCGGACGGTGTCGCGACCGGGTTCCCCACGGGCGCGCCGTTGGTGATCCTGGCCTGCGGCAGCACGACCGTCTGCGAACCGGACCACTGCTTCTCGGCCAATTCCGACACCACCGGGACCGGCAGCAGCACGGTCGCGACCGTGCCGTGCGGGGTGCGGCGGTCGAGCTTGACGGTGATCTCGTGCCGGTCGGCGAGCCTGCCGACGACCGCGAGACCCATATGCCGCACGGAATCGTCGTCGAGCACCGGACCCGCCGCCAGCCGCTCGTTCAACGCCGCGAGGCGTTCGGGCGGCACGCCGATGCCCTCGTCCTCGATGCGGATCAGCACGCTTCCCTGTTCGGTCAGATGCGCGCTGACGCTGACCGGCGAACTCGGCGAAGACTGGTTCGCCGCGTTGTCGAACAGCTCCGCGAGGATCCGGCTGACGTCTTCGGCGGCGAAACCGACGACACCGAGCGAAACGACGCGGCCGATCGTGATCCGCGAGTAGTGGTCGATCGACGACATCGCGGCCCGCATCACGTCGAGCACGGACGAGATCCCGGCGGTCGTGTCGTCGGCGTCGCGGCCGGCGAGGACGCGCAGGTTCTCGGCGTTGCGCCGCAACCGGGTCGCCAGGTGGTCGAGGCGGTAGAGCTCGGCGAGGCGGTCGGAGTTCTCCTCCCCCGCCTCCATCGTCTCCAGCTGCGCGAGCAACTGGTCGAGCAGGTTGAGGTCGCGCAGCGCGACATTGGAGCAGACCCCGGCGAGCGCGCCGGCGTCCGGCGCCTCCACCGCCGGGCGCTGTTCCACCGGTTGTTCGACCGGCGGAACCGATGGAGCGTGCCGGGGCGGTGCGGCGAGGAACTGCGCCGCGGCGACCCTGGAACGGTCCAGAAGAACCCGTGAGCGGTCAAGCAAGCCTCGAGCCCGCGTCACCATGTGCTTCCACTTCTTTCTCTTCGCATACCCGGACCCGTGTCGCACTCCCCAGCACAACGACGGCCATGCAAGCAGAAGTCACTATCCGTGTCCACAGTCGGTTTCCGTCTAACCGCTGGCAGTGACGTGGTCACGAACGCGTTACGCCTGGTGAGCGCGGCGCGCTAGGCCATTCGGCTGCATCTGAGTGTTCCGCGACACGGTAGACGCCCGAAAAGTGCGGACTGCGCATAAATTTGCGTACCACGCAACTTTTCTCTAGGCTGACGGCATGACCCTGGACCCGGCCGCGCCCTTGGGGCTGCGCGAACGCAAGAAGCGAGCGGCCCGTCGCGCGATGAGCGAGGCGGCGCTCAAGCTCGCCATGGAGAGAGGCGTCGAGCAGGTCCGCGTCGAGGACATCGCCACCGCTGTCGGGGTCTCGCCACGCACGTTCAACAACTACTTCTCCAGCAAGGAGGAGGCGATCTGCTCGTTCATCGTCGAACGACAGGAACTCCTGCGGGAGGCGCTGCGCGAGCGGCCTTCGGGAGAGGCGCTGTGGGAGGCTGTCGGTACCGCGACACTGGAAGCCTACGGCAGCCTGGGAGAACCGAATCGCGGCTCGGTCGAGCTGGCGCGGTCACTGCTCTTGCACCCGTCCGTGCAGGGCGAGTTCCTCAAGGCACACGCCAAGGTCGAACAGGTACTGGCGGACGCCATCCTGGAGCGTGCGGGCGCGGGCCCGGAAAACGCGTTGAACGCGCGGCTCATGGCGGCGATCGTGGAGTCCGCGGTGAAGACCGCGTTCTTCAGCTGGCTGATCGACGAGGGCTCCAGGCCGTTCCTGGAGACGCTCGACGTCCTCCTGCACGAGGCCGCGGCGGGCATCCCCTCGCTCACCGGCGCGAACCCGAAGAAGCAGTAACACCCTACCCACCACTGGGGGAGAAACCGTTGTGCTGACCAAGCTGTTGCGCGTTCACCTGCGCCCGTACCGGCGAGACCTGTGGCTGATCGTGCTGCTGCAGTTCGTCCAGACCCTCGCCGGGCTCTACCTCCCCACGCTGAACGCCGACATCATCGACGGCGGCGTGGTCAAGGGCGACATCGACTACATCCTCGGTGTCGGCGGCGTCATGCTGCTGGTGTCGCTGGTGCAGATCGCCTGCTCGATCGGTGCCGTCTACTACGGCGCCCGGACCGCGATGGCGGTCGGCCGGGACGTCCGCGGCGCGATCTTCCACCGGGTCCAGGACTTCTCCGCCCGCGAAGTCGGCCAATTCGGGACGCCGTCGCTGATCACCCGCACCACCAACGACGTCCAGCAGGTGCAGATGCTGACGTTGATGGCCTTCACCCTGATGGTGTCCGCGCCGATCATGTGCTTCGGCGGCATCATCATGGCGCTGAACCAGGACGTCACCCTCTCGTGGCTGCTCGTGCTCGCGGTGCCGATCCTGGGCGTCTCGGTCGGGGTCATCATCGCGAAGATGCGTCCGGCGTTCCGGCTGATGCAGGAGCGCATCGACAAGATCAACCAGATCCTGCGCGAGCAGATCATGGGCATCCGCGTGATCCGGGCGTTCGTCAAGGACACGCACGAACGGCGGCGGTTCACCAAGGCCGACACCGAACTGCTGGACGTCTCGCTCGTCGTCGGCAGGCTGATGGCCCTGATGTTCCCCATCGTCATGCTCGTGATGAACGCCTCCAGCGTCGCCGTGCTGTGGTTCGGCGGGCTGCGCATCGACGACGGCAGCATGCAGATCGGCGCGCTCACCGCGTTCCTGTCCTACCTGATGCAGATCCTGATGGCGGTCATGATGGCCACCTTCATGTTCATGATGGTGCCGCGCGCCGAGGTCAGCGCCGAGCGCATCTCCGAGGTGCTCGACACGCACACCAGCGTCGTCCTCCCCGCGAACCCGGTCAGCCCCGGCGAGGTGCACGGACGGCTCGAACTGTCCGATGTGGAATTCCGTTACCCGGGGGCGGAGAAGCCGGTGCTGCAGGAGATCTCGCTGCTGGCACTGCCCGGCGAGACCACCGCGATCATCGGCAGCACGGGCAGCGGCAAGACCACGCTGCTCAACCTGATCCCCCGGCTGATGGACGCCACCGAGGGCTCGGTGCGGGTCGACGGCGTCGACGTCCGCGAACTGCATCAGACCGTGCTGTCCGACGCCGTCGGGCTGGTGCCGCAGAAGCCGTACCTGTTCGCCGGGACGGTCGCGAGCAATCTTCGCTACGGCAAGGCCGACGCCACCGACGAAGAGCTCTGGCACGCGCTGGAAGTGGCTCAGGGCAAGGACTTCGTCGAGCGGATGCCGGAGGGGCTGAACTCCCCCATCGCCCAGGGCGGGACCAACGTCTCGGGCGGGCAACGCCAGCGGCTCGCGATCGCGCGGATGCTGGTGCGGCGTCCCGAGATCTACCTCTTCGACGACTCCTTCTCCGCGCTCGACTACGCGACCGACGCCGCGCTGCGGCGGGCGCTCGCGGCGGAGACCGCCGAGGCGACCGTGGTCATCGTCGCGCAGCGGGTCAGCACGATCCGCAACGCCGACCGCATTGTCGTGCTCGATGAAGGCCGCGTCGTCGGCAGCGGAACCCATACCGAACTCATGGACACGAACGAGACCTATCGGGAGATCGTGCTGTCCCAGCTGACCGAGCAGGAGGCCGCCTGATGAGCGCGCCCGAGTCCACTTCGGACACCAAGAACGCCCCGGCCGAGCCGGTGGGCGAGCGCGCGAGCGCGGCACGGGGACCCGGCCCCGGAGGGGGCGGTTTCGGGCGCGGCCCCGCCGGCTTCATGGGCGGGCAGTCCGCCGAAAAGGCCCTGGACTTCAAGGGATCCCTGAAACGGCTGCTGCGCCTGCTGCAGCCGCAGCGCGCCGTGCTGTACGGCATCCTGCTCTTCGGCATCGCCAGTGTCACGCTGAGCGTCATCGGCCCGAAGATCCTCGGGATGGCCACGGACCTCATCTTCGCGGGCGTCGTCGCGAAGGACATGCCCGCGGGCGTGAGCAAGGAAGAGGTCATCGCCGGGCTGCGGGCCGCGGGCGACAACACCGTCGCCGACCTGTACTCGGGGATCGATTTCGTCCCCGGCCAGCGCATCGACCTCGACGCCGTCGGCCAGGTCCTGTTGTGGGTCCTGCTGCTCTACATCGTGGCGTCGTTCTTCTCGCTGCTGCAGGCAAGGCTGACCACGAACCTGGTCCAGCGGGCGGTGTTCGACCTGCGTGAGCGGATCGAGGAGAAGTTCGCCAAGCTTCCGTTGAGCTACTTCGACCGCCAGCCGCGCGGCGAGGTGCTGAGCCGGGCGACCAACGACATCGACAATCTCGCGCTGTCCCTGCAGCAGACCCTCGCGCAAATCGTGTCGTCGCTGCTGATGGTCGTCGGCGTGCTCGTGATGATGTTCGTCATCTCGCCCCTGCTGGCGCTCGTCGCGCTGCTTTCGGTTCCGGCGTCGGTGCTCGTCGCGGCCAAGATCGGCAAGAAGGCGCAGCCGCAGTTCATCAAGCAGTGGTCCACCACCGGACGGCTCAACGCGCATATCGAGGAGATGTACACCGGGCACTCGTTGGTCAAGGTGTTCGGCCGCCGCGAGGAGGCCGAAGAGGTCTTCCGTGAGCACAACGACACGCTCTACGGCGCGAGCTTCAAGGCGCAGTTCATCTCGGGCACCATCCAGCCCGCGATGATGTTCATCGGGAACCTGAGCTACGTGCTGGTCGCCGTGATCGGCGCGCTGCGGGTGGCGTCCGGGACGCTGTCGCTCGGCGACGTCCAGGCGTTCATCCAGTACTCGCGGCAGTTCAGCCAGCCGGTCACGCAGATCGCCAGCATGGCGAACCTGCTGCAGTCCGGGATCGCGTCCGCGGAGCGGGTCTTCGCACTGCTCGACGCGGACGAGCAGGAACCCGAGCCCGCCGAACCCGCGCGCGTGGCGAACGTGCGGGGCCAGGTCGAGTTCGAGCATGTGTCGTTCCGCTACACCGACGACACGCCGCTCATCGAGGACCTGTCGCTCACCGTCGAACCGGGGCACACCGTCGCCATCGTCGGCCCGACCGGCGCCGGGAAGACCACGCTGGTCAACCTGCTCATGCGGTTCTACGAACTCGACGGCGGCAGGATCACCCTCGACGGCGTCGACATCGCCGGGATGGACCGCGAGGACCTGCGGGCCAAGACCGGCATGGTGCTGCAGGACGCGTGGCTGTTCGGCGGCACCATCGCGGAGAACATCGCCTACGGTTCGGAGGGCGCCACGCACGACGAGATCGTCGCGGCCGCCGAGGCGACCCACGTCGACCGGTTCGTCCGCACCCTCCCCGACGGGTACGACACGGTGATCGACGACGAGGGCGGCACGGTCAGCACCGGCGAGAAACAGCTGATCACCGTCGCGCGGGCGTTCCTGGCGAAGCCCGCGATACTCATCCTCGACGAGGCCACCAGCTCCGTCGACACACGGACCGAGGTGCTGATCCAGCGGGCGATGAATTCGCTGCGCGAAGGACGGACGAGTTTCGTCATCGCGCACCGGCTCTCCACCATCCGCGACGCGGACGTCATCCTGGTGATGGAGAACGGATCGATCGTCGAACAGGGCGACCACGAAACGCTGCTGCTCACCGGTGGTGCGTACTCCCGGCTCTATGCCGCCCAGTTCGCGGAGGCGCTGGCCGAAACCGACTGAACCGCATCGCGCGAAGGCCTCTTTTCCTGCTGTTACCGCGGGAAAAGGGGCCTTCGACGTACGGAAGGGGCGTGAACGGCGCTAGGCTTTGCGTGACCGGATCCGGAGAGGGGTGCGCTGGCCGACCATGGCGGAGAAACTCGGCGAATACCGCCGTAAGCGCAGACCAGGGCGGACTCCCGAGCCCCTTCCGGATCGCGACGGGAAGACCGGTTCCGACGATCTGTTCGTCATCCAGGAGCACCACGCGAGCAGCCTGCACTGGGACATCCGCCTCGAACGGGACGGAGTACTCGTCTCCTGGGCGGTGCCGAAGGGCCTGCCGATGTCGCCGGATCTCGAACGGCTCGCCGTGCACACCGAAGACCACCCGATGGAATACCTCACCTTCGAAGGCGAGATACCCGCGGGCGAATACGGCGGCGGCACCATGACGATCTGGGACACCGGCCGGTACGAAACGCTGCACTTCAACGACCACAAGGTCGAAGTCGTCTTCCACGGCGAGCGAGCACGCGGGAAATACCTGTTCCTCAACGTTAAGAAGGACGGCAGGGACAACGGCTGGCTGCTCAAGAGGCTCGATCCGGCCGATCCCGGCCGCGCGGAACTCCCCTCGTTCCTCGCCCCGATGCTGACCAAACCGGGGCGGCTTCCTTCGACGAGCGAAGACGCGGGCTGGGCCTACGAATTCGACTGGTCCGGGCGCCGCGCCCTGATCCGGGTGTCCGGGGGACGGATCACCGCCTACGACGATTCGGGCGACGACGTCACCGGGCTGTATCCCGAATTCCGCGGCCTCGGGGAGCAACTCGGCGCGACGGAGGCATTTCTGGACGGGGAGATCGTGGTCTTCGACGGCGGGAAGCCGAGTCCGGACGGGCTCGGGCATCGCGCGCGGGCGACGAAGAATTCCGCGAAACGGCTCACCTCCCGGTATCCGGCGTTCTACCTGGTGAACGACCTCCTGCATCTCGACGGCCGCTCGTGCCTCGGCTCGTCCTATGTGGAACGACGAGAACTCCTCGACGAACTCGGGCTCGGCGGACCGCATTGGCAGGTCCCGCGGTACTACCTCGGGGATGGCGGAGCGGTCACGCGGGCGGCCCGCGAACACGGGCTCGCCGGCGTCGTCGCCAAACGGGCCGGCTCCGCGTACCACCCGGGACGGCGCACCGGAGAATGGCTTTCCATCACCGGAACCCTGGTGCAGCAAGTGGTTCTGGGCGGGTGGCGGCCGGGCGGCGGCAGCCGGGCGGACACGTTCAGCTCGCTGCTGCTCGGCGTCCCGCACGGGGATGGCCTGCGGTACATCGGTAACGTCGGCGTCGGCTTCGCGGGTGACGAACTGGCGGAGCTGTCCCGGCGATTGTTCCGCTTGGAGCGCAAGACATCCCCGTTCCACTCCGTCCCGGACAAGCAGGCGCGGGACGCGCGCTGGTCACGGCCGACCATCGTCGGCGAGGTCGTCTTCGGCGGCTGGACCGACGCGGGCTGCCTGCGCAACCCACGCTGGCGCGGTCTGCTGCCGGACGTCACCGCCGACGAGGTCGAGCTCGACGGTGTCTAACGCCCAGGACACGGCCTAGAGCCGCAAATCCTCCACATCACGTCGGACGTCGAGGCCGGCGCCGACCCCGCTGACGTCCAGGATCCGTGACACCAAAGGGGTCTTCACGATCACCGAGAACCGGGGCGCCACGGCGTTGGCCTCCTCGAGCACGTGCAATCCCGCGCAACTGAGGAAACCGACCCTGGAGAGGTCCAGGATCACCTGCCTACCCGTGACACACGCACCGGTGAGCTCGGTGCGGAACCGTCCGACCGTGGCCGCGTCGATCTCCCCCACCGCGGTGAGGACGAGGACGCCGTCCTTGCGGCGGCTGGTGGTCACGGCCAGGGGCGGGGCTTCGCCGGGTACGCGCTGGCCAGGCAACATTGGGGGCGCCTCTCTCCAGACCACCAAGTCCTCTCGACGGTACTCGGGGAGGGCGAGAGGTCAACCCGGGCTACCTCATTCGAGCCATTTCGGGCGAGAACCTTTACCCAAGTCTTGCCATTGCCCGGCGAAGCGTCGTCGCGCGGACTCCGCGTCGGCGACCGAACGTCCGTGCAGAACCCCATAGGTGAAAGCGTTTTCGTTCTCGGCGTACGCGCGCAGGCCGAGGAGCCGCAGGACCTCCCTGGTGACCACGATGTCGTGATGCGTGCCGAGCGTGGACTGCACCGCCTTGACGTTCTTTCGCCATTTTCGAAGCTTCTTGCCGGTCACCGGCCTGACCGTGTCCGCCGCGTACCGGGCTCGCTTGGCCTTCTTGCGCACCTCGTGCAGTGCGGCGTCCTGCTCCGCACCGGGCTCCAGCTCACTCGCCGCGGCGACGGCCTTTCCGAGCTTCCGGCTCGATCGAGCGACCGCCTTGCGTAGTTCCTTCTTGTCATCCTTGATCTTCCGCGGTTTGCGGACGAGCTTTTCCAGTGCACGCAACAGATCCGTGTACCGCTTGCTGTCGAGCGCCCGGATCGCCCGTGCCTTGGCCTCTTCCGCTTCGCGCGCGAAGTGCCGCGTCATCAGCTGCTCGACATTGCCCAGCACCAGCTCGACCGGCAACGCCCTGACCTCGTCGTGCAGGCGCGCGGACATCACCTCCGTGTCCCTCGCCGGGCCGAGTTCGCCTCCGAGCCAGCGAAGCTCGGCGGCGAGCCCGTCCGCGACGTCCGGATCGAGGGAGCGCCGGAACGTCCGCAGCGCGCTGCGCAACCGCCTGCACGCGACCCGCATCTGATGCACCGCGTCCTCGGCGTCCCGGCGGACGCCGATGTCGTTGCGTCGCAACGCGTCCACCTCCGCGGCGAGATAGTCCGCCAGCACCGAACCCAACGCTCCCCCGGCCGAGGGCACGAGGTCGTCGGTCAAGCGGCGGAGCTTCGACGGCCACCTCGACCGCTCCGCGCCCGCTTCCAGGACAGCCCGGTCCAGGCTTTCGAGCACTTCGGGATCGGCACCGGGCGAGAGCTCGATCTCGATCTCCCGCCAGCGGTCCAGGTGCGCCTTCTCCCCGCCGGCTTCACCGGTGACGACATCGTCGGTCAGCGTCGCGAGCTCGCGGCCTTCGGCGTCGAGCAAGGCGTACGAGGTGCGCTCGGTGCGAAGATGCGCGGCCTGGACGAGCTTCGCGCCGAGGGTGTGCGCCCTGACGAGCTTCGCCAGCGCGCCCGGCACCTTGTCCGGCTTGCCCGCCAGCGGGAGGCGGAGCTCCTCTCGCCGGTCTTCGCCGACCGGGAGTTTGAGGTGCCAGCCCTCGTCACTTCCGCCCAGCCTCCGCCGCAGCGTGATGCCTGCCTGCGCGAGCCGGAAGTCGGAGGTGTCGAAGTACGTGGCGTCGAGGACGTCGACCCTCGGTTCGGCCTGGTTTGTCACGGGACCGACCGGAACCAGCGGCGGGATGGGCCTGTCGGCCGCCAGGTCGTACTTCCGCTCGATCTCCGTCTCGGCGACCGGGGCACCACCCTGCGTCTTCGTCACCACGAACTCCTTCTCCTCGGCTACCAGGAAGGATTACCCCAGTACGTGACCGCGGGAAACCCCGGACGGCTCACTCCTCCATCCGGTCGTACCGGTCCGCCCATTCGGCGAGCATTTGGCGTGATCTCTCCTCGGTCAGGGTATCGCTTTCGAGCCTCGCGACAAGGGAATAATAGGCTTCGACCGCCACCCGATCGTCGATGAACACCCCGGCCGCATAGGAATCCGTGTACACCACCGCCGGATGTTCCGTGAATTCCATGATGGTGAACGAATTCTCGAGCACCGTGCCCACCCCGTCGCTTTCCGGGACGATACGAATGGAGCAATACGGCAGGTTCGCCGACAGGACGAGGTGGAGCAGTTGCTCGTGCATGATCCGGGGGCCGCCGACGACCGAACGCAGCGCGCGCTCGTGGACGTAGAACCGGCACCTCGGCGGACGATCGCGCCGCAGCAGCCGCTGCCGCTCCATCCTGGCGTTCACGACCTGGTCCAGCTGCGCCTGGTCGCGGTTGCCGATCAGCTCGAAGGCGGTGCGGGCGTACGGTTCGATCTGGAGCAGCCCGGGGAGGGTCAACGACTCGTAGCGCACCAGTGTGTGCGCGATATTCTCCTGGATAGCAAGGGATTTCATCGGATCGACGAGTTCGTCGAAATACGGCCGAACCCAGTACAGGTCACCGCCGGGCTGGGTCAGTTCCAGGAGCAGGTCACGTTCGGGCTCCGCCTCGCCGCAGGTCGCGAGATACAGCGCCGCGTCCACGATGGACAGCTCACGCAGCCCTTGTTCCCACCTCGTGACCTTGCTCTGCAACCAGCCGTTACGGCGGCTGACGTCGGCTCCGCTGAAGTGCCTGCGCTGCCGGAACGCCTTCATGCGGTGGCCCAGTTCCCGGGTCCGCGCCGTCGAATCCTTCTCAACCATGCGGGCCAAAATAGGGCCGAACTCCGGCCGCGCGGTGATAGCCACGCGGTGATTCACCTCAACTGCTGATAACTTGCGCTCGCGCATTTCTGCGAAGGGCACCTTCGCAAGCGAAGCACCTTCGCGAGCGAAGCGTTCTTTAACTTTATAGCGGACGAAAGGAATGCGGGCGAGTTATCCGGAAGTGGATTTCTTGCGACACAGCAGACCGCCGCTTGTCGCCTGGCGCCCCCCGCGGGCGGGCAGCCGGGAGCGAGGCGGCACGGTGCGGGTCGGGTGGGTCGTGAGTGTTTCGGGTCGTTAGAACCGTCCTCGCCACTCACGCCCCCCTTGACCTCCACGTTCCGGCGCCCTAGATACCTGAAGGACCCCTTCATGTACTGAGGAAGGCGCGAAGGTCGAGTTTCCTCGGCTGAGCCGAGGGAGGGGTCATTCACGCGCCGCTGGGCGCAGGTGAGGCGAACGTGACGATCGTCGAGTCCGTGAAGGCCTCCTTCCCCACTTTGAGGGTAGGGAAGGAGGCCTTCACGGACCGACATCCTGACGCCACATTTGAAGCTTCTGAGATAGATCACCAGGAGAAAGCGACCGAAGTTTCAAACGAGTAATCAACGATACGCTTGAATCTCATGAGTCAAGACATCCGAGACTTCGTGACCCCCTCCTGCGACCTGCTCGCCCTGGGCGAGCCGACGCACGCGACCCCGGTCTTCGCGGACGTCCGCAACGCGCTGTTCGCCCAGCTGGTCGACCGCGGCTTCCGCTCGATCGTCCTCGAAACGGATCGCGTGGCCGCGCTCGTCGCGAACGACTTCGTCCGGGACGGCACCGGAACCCTCGACCTCGCGATGAGCGAAGGCTTCTCGCACGTCTTCGGCACTGTGGAGGCGAATAGGCGACTGATCGCCTGGATGCGCGAGTTCAACGAAAACCGGCCGCCCGAGGAGCGGCTTTCGTTCCACGGCTTCGACACCCAGACCGAGAACACTTCCGCGCCCAGCCCGCGGCCCTACCTCGAGTACGCCCGCGATTTCCTTGGCTTCGACGTCGACATCGCGGGCCCGGCGGGCGACGACGAACGCTGGGGCCGCACGGAAGCCGTCATGGACGCGGCTTCGTCGCCCGGTGCCACGGCCGACGCCTACCGGCTGCGCGCGATCGCGGCCGACCTGCTCGCCGCGCTCCGCTCCCGGAAACCGGAACCGGTCACGGACGACTGGTCGCGGGCGGAGATCCACCTCATGGCGGGCATCGATCTGCTGCGCTACCACCGGCAATGCGCCGAACCGCTGGAGCCGCACGAGCGCTACGCGCCCCTCGTCGCGACCAGGGACGCCATCATGGCGCGGAACCTGCTGGACATCCGCGCCGCCGAAGCCTGCCGAGGCCGGACGCTGGTCTTCGCCCACAATCTGCACCTGCGCCGCCAGGCGAGCACGATGCGGGTGGCGGGGACGGAGACCACCTGGTTCCCCGCCGGTGCGCTGGTGGCTCCGCTGCTCGGTGACCGCTACGTCTTCGTCGCGACGAGCCTCGGCCGAAGCGAGGCCATAGCGCTTGAGGAGCCGGAGCCCGATACCTACGAAGGCTTCCTTCAGAAGCACGTCACCACGGACTGGGGCCTGCTCACCGCATCCGAAGTCCCGCCCGCGAGCGTCCGGACCGACCCCACCCCGCGGCAGGGTTACTTCCCGCTCGACCAAGGGATCCTGAACGACGCGGACGCGATTCTGCACGTCCGGTCCTAGCAGTCGAACCGGGTGACGCCTCCTGCCCTCGGAAGGCGTCACCCGGCCACGAGTACGCGCCGCCACCCCCAGTGCCGTTAATCGGAGGCGGCGCGAAGTCCGCTCACTTGAGCCGGAGTCAACACACCGGTGCCATAACTTCGCCAAACGCCGCGGCCGGCGGTCGTCCACCGGGCTAGGCCGAGGTCACCCCGAAGCGGATCTTCGTCAAGGCTTCACGAGCCCGGTCCCGCTGGCGTCCGCTCTGGTCCACGGCGGAAAGGTCCTTGAGCGCGCGCAACTCCCACACCGGGAAGCCCAGTTCCCGGAACAGTCCTGCCGCGGTCCGGAGCCCTTCGGCGGCTTCGGTCGCGACGCCTTCGTCGGCCCGCAGACGCCCGAAGCTGAGCAGGGCGTATCCGCCGCCTCGGCGGTCTCCGAGTTCACGGAAGGTGCTCATCGCGAGGCTCAGGTGCTCGGCGGCGCGGCCGTGTTCACCCGCCAGGCGTAACGATTCGCCGAAGCTCCGGTGCGTATAGGCGGCGGCATGCCGGTGTCCGACGTATTCGAACAGCTCCAGCGACCGCGAGAGGCATCGTTCGCTCTCCCCCGCGTCGCCGGTCTTCGCGTGGAGATCGCCGAGGCTTCGGAGGACGTGCGCCTCCCAATGGCGTTCACGCGAGCTGCGCGTGCCGATCAGCGCGCTCGTCAGCAGCTCGCCTGCCTCGTCCATGCGGCCGTTCCGGCGCAGGACGTCGGCGTACCGCTTGGCGGACCTGTCGTGCTGCCGCCCGTCCTCGCAATGAAGCGCGAGCAGCAGGCTCGCGTCGAAACATTCCTTCGCCCGGCGGAATTCGCCGAGGTCGTCCCACAGCGAGCCGAATTGGGCCGACGCCGTCGCCTGCCCGGCGAGGTCACCGCAATCCCGCAACAGGTCCAATGCCTCTCGCAGCGCGCGGACCGCCGCGCCGGTCCGCCCGGAGTCCGCGTCGACGTCGGCGAGCGCGATGAGCGCGACTCCGGTGCCCGGATGGTCACCCACGGAGCGGAACCTGCCCTCCGCCAACGAGAAACAGGTCCGCGCCCGCGCCAGATCCCCCGCGTCGGCGTGGGCGTGCCCGAGCTTGAGCAGTTTCCCCGCCTCCGCGGGGAGATCGACACGATCACGCACGATGCCGAACCCGAGCCACGCCGGAGATCCGCCCTTCCTCGGGCCGACCAGATCGCTGTAGGCGTCGGCCAGCCGCATGGCCAGCTCGGTCCAACCGTGGTTCTTCGCGGTTCGGACGGCGAGCGCGAGGTTCGCGGATTCCACGTCACGCCAGCCGATCGGGTCGGCCGCGACGCGGTCCGAAACCGCCGCCGGGACGTCCGCTCGCCGAGACGGCGGGTACTCGGCGCCGAGGGCGGCGGAAGCGTGTTCGGCCGACGCCGCCATGACCGTCAGCGCGCGTCGGAGGGCTCCCGGATCCGGCGGTTCCCGGAGCGCGAGCCGGATCAGGCCCGGTAGCCGGTACCGGAGGACGCCCATTCGATCGGGCTCGGCCTGCAGCAGGTGGTCGTCCACCAGTTCATCGAGCAGTTCGGCCGCCTCGACGGCCGAACGGCCGAGCATGGCGGCCGCGAACCAGCCTGCGAACTCGGTGGCACCGGGGAAACCGAGTAATCGCAAGGATTCCCGCTGTCGTGGCGACAGCTCGGCGAGGGCGTCGGCGAGCACCGGCCGGACGGCGAGGTCACCGGCGGC
Source organism: Amycolatopsis coloradensis (assembly GCF_037997115.1). NCBI lineage: Bacteria > Bacillati > Actinomycetota > Actinomycetes > Pseudonocardiales > Pseudonocardiaceae > Amycolatopsis > Amycolatopsis coloradensis. The sequence goes on along the minus strand of NZ_CP150484.1, from coordinate 4,751,185 downwards.
GAGTTCGTCGAGACGCAGGCGCTCGTTCTCCAGGCGCGCCGCGCACTCGGCGACGCTCAGCCTCGGCCGCTGCAGCAGCTTCATTCCCGCGACCCGCACCGCCAGCGCGAGACCGTCGCAGCAGGCCAGCACCCGGCGGACGGCTTCGGGTTCGGCGGACAACCGGGCCTCTCCGGCGATCGCGCCGAGCAGGTCCCGTGACTCCGCGTCGGGCAGCGCGCCGACTTCGACGGGCCTGGCGCCGACGAGCCCGGCCAGCCGCCGCCGCGTCGTGACGATCGCCGCGCAGCCGGGGCCGCTCGGCAGCAGCGGCCGCACCTCGGACTCGGACCGGCAGTTCTCGAGGATCACCAGCAGCCGCCGGTCCGCGGTGTGGCTCTGCCACAACGAGATCCGCCCCGCCCGGTCGGCGGGGATCTCCGCTTCGGCGAGGCCGAGCGCGCGGAGGAAACCGGCGAGCACGTCGCCGGTTTCACGCAGATCGGCGACGAGCTGACCGTCCGGGAACCGCTTGCGCACCCGCCACGCGGCCTGGACGGCCAGCGCGCTCTTCCCCGACCCCGCCGCGCCATGGAGCACGACCGGCGCCGGACCGCGCAGCGCTCGTCCCACGTCCGCCAGTTCCCTGGTCCTGCCGGTGAAATCCGGCGTCGCCGACGGCAGACGGCACGGCGCGCCGCCGCCGGCGGACCAGCCGGTGCCCGCGATCCGGCGACGGACCGCGAGCAGGTCCTCCCCCGGCGAGACACCGGCGTGTTCCCACAACGCCTGACGGCACCGGTCGAGGGCGGCCAGCGCCGCGTCCCGCCGCCCGAGCCCGTGCAGCGCCTCGGCCAGCCACCCGGCCAGGCGCTCGTCACCCGGCCGGGTGGCCAGTTCGGGTCCCAGCCGGTCGGCGACCGCCTTGTGGTCACCGGCCGCCAGTTCCAGCTCCACGAGCTTGCCCAGTACCGAACACCGCTGGTCCTCGAGCCACAGCCGGTGCGCCTCCACCAGCGGGCCGACCGGAACGTCGGCGAACGCCCGGCCACGCCACAGTCCCAGCGCCTGTTCGAGCAACGTCCTGCGCTCGGCACCGGTCGCCTTCGCGGCCGCGGCGGTCAGTTCGGAGAAGGCCGTGACGTCCAGCTCCCCCGCCGAGACGGTCAGCCGGTAGCCGCTCCGGCCGGACCGCAACCGCTGCCGGACGTCGTCCACCGGCACGCCGGGCGACAACGCCTTGCGCAGCTTGGAAGCCGCCATCTGCACGACCGCGGCGGCACTCGACGGCGGTCCCTGCGGCCAGAGTTCGTCCACGAGGGTGTCCCGGTGGACGAACTCGTTCGGGCGGGCCAGGAGCACCGCGAGCACCCGACGGGGCTGAGCCGCCGACGGCAGCGGGACCGAGGCCGCGAGCGGGCCGAGCACCTTGAACTCCACGAACCACCTATCACCTGGACGGATGACCCAGAATGTAACCCGGTGCCGTCCCCGTGACAGCGACTTCTCACCCGGATGGCCGCCTCTTACTTCCCGGTGTGCGCGAGCAGCCTGTCCCGCAACGCGGGCTCGTCCGCGAGTGCCTCGTTCAGCGTGTGCTCCAGCAGAGGCTTGAGATCCCCGTACGGCCGCTTAGACCAGTCCAGCGGCCCCTGTGGCGGCTCCGGGTCGTACTCGATGACGAACTGGATCGTCCGGGCGATCTCGGCGCCGACGAGCCGCTCGACCAGGTGCAGCGCGAGGTCGATTCCCGCCGACACCCCGGCGGCGGTGATCACGTTCCCGTCCTCGACCCAGCGCTCGGCGACGGGCTCCGCGCCGAAAGCGCCCAGCAGTTCACGGAACATCCAATGCGTCGCGGCTTTGCGGCCCTTCAGCAGTCCGGCCTGCCCCAGCAGCAGCGATCCCGTGCACACCGAGGTCACGAGCTCCGCGTTCGCCCCTGCGGTCCGCAGGTATCCCACCAGTTTCTCGTCGGCGAGCGCCTTCAGCGTCGGCGCGGCGCCACCGGGCACGAGCAGCGCGTACGGCGACGGGACTTCGTCGTAGGTATGGGTCGCCACGAGCTTCAGCGGGTTGTCGGTGGTGACCGCGTCCTTCGTCTCACCGACCACGACCGTCCGGTACTCCTGCGCCGTGCTCGCCATCCCGTCCAGCACGGTCAGCGGCCCGACCATGTCCAGCGGGGTCATCCCCGGGTACACCACGAACGCGATCGTTTTCTTGTCGTCTGTCATGGGACAACGGTGTCGAAGGCGCGGGACCGCGGTGGCCCGGATGTCCGGATTCCTGCGAACAACGTCCGACGGCCGGGCACTACTGGTAGCGTTCGATCATGCCGGGTTCACCCAGACGAGTGTTGATCGTCGGCTACAGCAACGCCGAGTTGCTCGACATCGCCGGCCCGTCGGACGTCCTGGACGCCGCGACCAAACTCGGCGGCAAGCCGGGGTACGAGATCATGCTCGCGAGCGTCGACGGGCGCGGTATCCGCTGCGAATCCGGGCTGACGCTGCAGGCACAGCACCGGCTCGACCAGGTGACGGGCGAGCTGGACACGCTGATCGTCGCGGGCGGCACCGGGCACGAGGCGGCCGCCGCCGACCCGAGGGTCGTCACCCATGTCCGCAGGCTCGCGCAGCAGAGCCGTCGCGTCGCTTCGGTGTGCACCGGTGCCACGGTCCTCGCCGCGTGCGGGCTGCTCAACGGGCGGCGCGCCACCACGCACTGGCGGTTCGCGAACCGGCTCGCGACGAGCTACCCGCAGGTGAACGTGGATCCGGTGCCGCTGTACGTGCGCGACGGCAACGTCTACACGGCGGCGGGGGTCACCAGCGGGATCGACCTCACCCTCGCGTTCGTCGAGGCCGACCACGGCCCGAGCGTGGCCAGGGAGGTCGCCCGCATGCTGGTGACCTACCTGCAGCGGCCGGGCAACCAGGCGCAGGTGAGCATGTTTCTGTCCGGCCCACCGCCGGAAAACCGGCTCGTCCGCGACATCACCGCGTACGTGGCGGAGCACCTGGCCGACGATCTCGGAACCGCCGTCCTCGCCGAACGGGCCGGGATCAGCACCCGGCAGCTGACCAGGCTCTTCGACGCCCACCTGAGCACCACGCCCAGCAGGTACGTGCGGGCGGCGAGGACCGAAAACGCCGCGAAACTCCTGTGCGGCACCGAACTCCCGCTGACGTCGATCGCGAGGCGATGTGGTTTCGGTTCGACCGAGACACTGCGCCAGGCCTTCCTCGATCACTTCGACACCCCGCCTTCGGCCTATCGCCGTGTCCACCTTCGGCAGGCGTTCGGCTAGGCCGTGTGCGGCGCGCGGCGCGGACTGTGGAGGATGTGCGGGTGAACCGCCGCGACCTCTCCGACGACGACACCGGCCCGATTTGCCGGGTAACGGACACCCCGTCTGATCGTTCGCCCGGAACGTCCCGTTCGCCGCGCCGGACTCCCCCGCCCGAGGGGGCGCGGCGCCCCCGTCCCCCGGCACAGCGGCCGCGTCAGGCGGAATCGGGCAGACGTCGCGCCCCGGAACCGAAGCCCGTACCGGTCGGTCACGGGCATTCGCACGGCCACGGGCCGGCGGCACCCGCGTCGCGCCGGGTCCGGCTCCTGCTGATGTGGCTGCTGATCCCGCTCGCCGTCGCCACCGTCGTCGGCATGATCGTGCTCTACCCGTGGGGCGAGGATCCGGTGAAAAGCGTCTTCACCCAGGGAACCCCGGTGGACGCGACGGTCACCAAGACGATCACCGGCCCGTGTCTCGCCGAAGGGCAGGTGCAGGTCGGCGAACCGCCGCCGGACGCGAAGCCGTGTCTCACCAGTGAGCTGACGATGACAGACGGCCCCGGGGCCGGGAAGTCGTTGAAACTGACGCTTCCCATCGAGCCGAGCACACCGCGGTTCGCCGCGGGCGACGAGGTGGTGCTGTCCTACAACGGCGGCGACGTCGCGAACCCGGCGTCATTCCAGATCGTCGATTTCCAGCGCGGTACGCCGTTGCTGCTGCTCGCCGGGCTGTTCGCGCTCGCGGTGATCGTGCTGGGCCGGTGGCGGGGTCTCGCGGCGCTGGTCGCGCTGGGGCTGAGCTTTTTGGTGCTGGCGTTCTTCGTGCTGCCGTCGATCCTCTCCGGGGAAAGCCCGCTGCTGGTGGCGATCGCGGGCGCGGGCGCGATCATGTTCGTCGCGCTGTACCTGACGCACGGGCTGTCCGCGAGAACCTCGGTGGCGGTGCTGGGCACCTTGGTGAGCCTGGTCCTGATCGGTGTCCTGTCCGCGATCTTCTCGGCCGCGGCGTCGCTGACCGGGCTCGACGACAGCACCTCGCAGCTGATCGGGTCGCTCGGGCACGGGATCGACGCGCGCGGTCTGCTGCTGGCGGGCGTCGTGATCGGCGCGCTCGGCGTGCTGGACGACGTCACGGTGACGCAGACGAGCGCGGTGTGGGAACTCCGACGGGCGAATCCGTCGCTCGGCTGGCGTGAGCTGTACGGCGCGGGCCTGCGGATCGGCCGCGACCACGTCGGCTCGGCGGTCAACACGCTCGTGATGGCGTACGCGGGGGCGGCGCTGCCGGTGCTGCTGTACACGTCGCTTTCCGGAGTCGGGCTCGGCTCGATCCTCGGCGCGGAGGAAATCGCGCAGGAGATCATCAGGACGCTGGCCGGAAGTGTCGGCATCGTCGCGGCGGTCCCGGTCACCACCGTGCTGGCGGCGCTGATCGCCTCGCGGGAGCCCCAAGAGTCCCTGTAACCACAAGCGCACCAAAGCGCGCGCCCGCCGCGCGATCACGGGCCGGAGTCGGGTACGAAGAGGCCGCACCCGAGGTTCGCCGCGTGATCGGAGGGGCCATGTCCGACGTCGTGTTCGCCGTCCCCAGACAGCTGACCGCCGTCGCACGGCGCGTGCTCGTCTCGACGCTGGAAGCCGTCGAGGCGGTGCCCAAGATCGCCGCCGCGCTCGACGACGTGCGGTCGACGCTCAAGCACTCGGAGCGGCTGGCGACCCGCACCGAAGCCTCGTGAGTGGTAACCGTCCCAAACACTCACGAGGCCGAACGTCCTCCCGTGAGCTTCAGTCCAGCGTCGCCACGAACCGGCTGACCGCCTCCATCGTGAACCGCTGGATGTACTTCCCGGCGGGCGCCGCCGAGGCCAGCCGGTAGAGCGGCCGCTCCGCCGCCGCGTCTCCGCGCGCCTCCGATTTCAGCTGGGCCACCAGCAGTTCGGAGAACACCAGGCCGTTCGCCTCGGTGTTGTTCAGCAGGGCGTTCGCCAGCTTGCGCAGTTGCAGGATGCCCAGTTCCCGGCCGCCCGCACCGGAATAGACAGCCAGGTCGACTTTCGCGACCTTGCGACGCTTGCCCGCGTTGACCAGCAGGCTGACCGTCCGGGTGCCGCGCACGTCGCTGATCACCAGGTCGATGCGCTCGGCCGCGGTCAGGTCGATCCGCCGCACCCCCCAGGTCCGCACGATGAGCGTGTCGCCTTCGAGCCAGACGCGGCGGCGCAGGTTGTAGAACATGACGTAGAGCAGCGGTACCGCGATCACGCCGGCGACCACCAGCCCGGCGATCTCACCGCCGATCAGTCCCGCGATCCCGCCGAACGCGGCCGCGAAGATCACGACGCCGGCGACGCTGGAGCAGCCGCGCCTGCGGCGCAGCTTGGGGTCGTCGTGGAACAGCGGGAGACGTTCGGGGGTCTCCGGGGTCCCGGTCGGCTCGGTCATCACACGCCCGTCCCGGCCAGGAACGGGTTCCCCGCCCGCTCCTGCCCGATCGTGGTGGCCGGGCCGTGGCCCGGGAGGACGACGGTGTCGTCGGGCATCGTCATCACCTTGGCGCCGAGCGATCGCACGAGTTCGGCGCCGTCCCCGGCGGACCGGCCGATCGAACCGGCGAACAGGCTGTCCCCGGTGAGCACGATCCGGCCGCCCTCGGCGGAGGTCAGCCCGAACACCACCGAACCGGCGGTGTGCCCCGGTGTTCCGGAGACCGTGATCTCCAGTCCGGCCAGCCCGAGCGGGCCATCGGCGAGTGGCACGATCCCGTCCTTCCGTTCTCCCGCGTCCCGGCCCAGGAGTGGCCGGTCCGCCTCGTGCAGATAGAGAGGTATTCCGTGGCGCGCGCCGATCTCGTCCACCGAAGCGACGTGATCGGGGTGGCCGTGGGTGGCGAGCATCGCGACCGGCGTCAGGCCGTGCGTGGAAAGCGCGGCCTCGAGCGGTTCGACGACGTCCTCCCCGGGATCGACGATCACGCACTTCCCGCCGCCTTCACGGGCGAGCAGGTAGCAGTTGGCTTCGAGGGGGCCTGCCGGAAAACCGACAACCAGCACGAAACGCCTCCTCAGTTCTTCCGCCGAACAGGTGACAGGATGGCCCTGATCACGATCAAGTAAGCCTAGCGGCCCCTGTACGGGGGCCTCACAGGCTGTGCCAATAGACTCCCGCTACCTCATACGTGTGACATCGAGTGGAAACCGGGAGGGCGGGTGCCGACCAACCAGCAGCGCCGCGAAGCCGCGAAGCGCAAGCTCGAGCGACAGATCGTGCGACGGGCCGAACAGGCCAAGCGGCGCAGGATCGTCGGCTCGGTAGCGGTCGTCGGTGTCGTCGCCATCGTGGCGGGCGCGGTGTGGTGGATCGTCAGCAGCAACAGTGGTGACGATGCCGCCTCCGACGCTTCCCCCAGCTCGGCTCCTCCGACCCCCGAGGTCACCATCCCCACGGAGCGCGCTCCGATGCCGAAGCGGCCGACGCCGCTGGCGAACCCGGTGGCCTGCGACTACAAGGACGACACCGCCAAGCCCGCTTCGAAGAAGGTGAACAAGCCGGAAGGCAAGGACGTCTCCTCGAACGGCACGGTGAACGTCGTGCTGAAGAGCACCGCGGGCGACATCCCGCTGACGCTCGACCGGGCGCTCGCCCCCTGTGCCGTGCAGAGCTTCATCAGCCTTTCCCAGCAGGGCTACTTCAACGACACCAAGTGCCACCGGCTCGGCACCACCGGCCTGCAGATGCTGCAGTGCGGTGACCCCCAGGCCAGCGGCATGGGCGGCCCGGGCTACACCATGCCGGACGAAGCGTTCCAGGAGATCAAGTACGGCCGCGGCATCCTCGCGATGGCCAAGACGCAGCAGCCGAACTCCGGCGGGAGCCAGTTCTTCATGGTCTACGGCGAGGCCGAACTGTCCCCGGACTACTCGGTCTTCGGCAGCATCTCCGACGAAGGCCTGAAGGTGCTCGACAAGGTCGCCAAGGCGGGCGCGAACGCGCAGGCCGGCAACGGCGACGGCACCGGCCCGCCCAACACCGAGGTCAAGTTCACCGGCGTCACGGTCAACGCCTGACGTGAAGCTGGAAGTCAACGGCGCGCCCGCCCGGTCGGAAGACCTGGCGGGCGCGTTCGGCTATGGCCACTTCACCGCGATGCAGGTCCGCGGCGGCAAGGTCCGCGGTCTGGACGTCCACCTTCGCCGTCTCGCTACAAGTACGCGGCGCATGTTCGCCCACGACCTCGACACCGAGGCGGTGCGCGGGTACGTACGGCAGGCCATCCGGGGTGAAGACGCGTTGTCCGTGCGGGTGCTGATCTTCTCCCGGGCGTTGGATTGGTCCGATCCCGGCGCACCGGCGGCACCGGATGTCCTCGTCCGGATCGGGCCGCCCCGAAAGCACGAGATGACACCGTTGCGCCTGCGGTCCGTGCGCTACGAGCGGGTGCTCCCGGAGGTCAAACACGTCGGTACGTTCGGACTGCTCCACCACACGCGCGAGGCGAAGCTGGCGGGATACGACGACGCGCTGTTCGTCGACTACCAGGGCCGGGTCAGCGAGGCGTCGATCTGGAACGTCGGTTTCCTCGAAGGCGGCACTGTGGTCTGGCCGCAGGCCCCGGTGCTCGACGGCATCAGCCAGCAACTCGTGCGTCGCAGCCTCGAGCGCAACGGGATCCCCCAGGAGATCCGCGACGTCCGCCCCGCCGATCTGCCGGGGTTCGACGCCATGTTCCTGACCAATTCGGAGTCGGTCGGGTGGCCGGTGGCGTCGGTGGACGACGTCGTGCTTCCGTTCGCCCCGGAGACGGGGCGGATCCTCACCGAAGCGTACGAAAGCAATCCCTGGGACGAGATCTAGTTTGTCCTAGATTCGGGTCCGTGAAGGCCTCCTTCCCTACCCTGAAGGTAGTGAAGGAGGCCTTCACGGCATCACGCCTTCTGTAACCGTCTGGGNAATGCCCGAGCCAGTCGTGGAAGGCGTCGATGCCGGCCTTCACGGCGAAGCGGCTCGGATCGCTCAGCGGTAGGTGAACTTCGGCGGCCGCCGCGCCAGAAACGCGGCCACTCCCTCGGCGTAGTCCTCGCCGTGCAGGGCACCGAGCCGGATCTCGTCGACCTCGGCATCGGATTCCTGCTGTCCCGCCACGATCTTCTCGATGATCCGGTTCATCCCGCGCACCGACGCCTGCGAACGCGACGCCAGCGTCTCGACGAACTTCCCGGTCGCGGCCTCCAGCTCATCGGCCGGGAAGACGTCGTTCAGCAGCCCGATCTCCCGCGCCCGGCGCGCGTCGACGAGTTCACCCGAGAGCAGGAAGTACTTCGCGTGCGCGGGACCGACCAGCGAGACCAGCTGCCGGGTCGAGTCGAAGTGGTAGACGATCCCGAGCTTCGCGGGCGTGATGCCGAAGCGCGAGCCCTCCGCGGCGAAGCGGAAATCGCAGGCGACCGAGATCTGGCATCCGCCGCCGATGCAGTTGCCCTGGATCATCGCGACGGTCGGCTTCCGCGACGCCGTCAACGCCGCCACCGCTCCGTCGACGGCCTTGTCGTAGGTCTCGGCCGCGTCGGCGGTGGAGCGCAGTTCCCGGAACTCGCTGATGTCCGCGCCCGCCGAGAAGTGCGCGCCCGCGCCGGTCAGCACGAGGACCTTGATCGCCGGGTCCGCCTCCACCCGCGCCACCACGTCCGGGATCGCCGACCACATCCCATAGGTGATCGCGTTCATCTTCTCCGGCCTGGTGAACGTCAGCCGCGCGACCTCGCCGCCGCGAGTGAACTCGAACCCGTCAGTCATCCATGAATCCAATCAGTCAGGCGAAGCCTGTCCGTTGAGGGCGGCGGTGGGGCGGGGTCCGGGTTTAGCCGGGACCCACCAGTGGTCACGAAGCCGAAGTGACCCGATATACGTCGTAAACACCCTCGACGCCTCGGACCACCTTCAGCACGTGTCCGAGGTGCTTCGGGTCGCCCATCTCGAACGAGAACCGGCTGACCGCCACCCTGTCGCGTGACGTCGTGACCGACGCGGACAGGATGTTGACCTTCTCGTCCGCGAGCACCTTCGTGACGTCCGAGAGCAGGCGGTGCCGGTCCAGCGCCTCGACCTGGATCGCGACAAGGAATACCGAGGACGCCGACGGCGCCCACTCGACCTCGACGAGCCGTTCCGGCTGAGCCCGCAGGTCGTCGGCGTTGGTGCAGTCGGTCCGGTGCACGCTGACACCGCCGCCGCGGGTGACGAAACCGAGGATCTCGTCACCGGGCACCGGCGTGCAGCAGCGGGCGAGCTTCGCCCAGATGTCGCTGGCGCCCTTCACCACGACACCGACGTCGTTCGAACCGCGGCGGCGGGTGACCGTGGACGGTGTCGCGCGCTCGGCGAGCTCCTCCTCCGCCTCGTCGACCCCGCCGATGAGCGCGACGAGCCGCTGCACGACGTGCTTCGCGCTGGTGTGGCCCTCGCCGACGGCCGCGTACAGCGAACTGATGTCGGGATGCCGCAGCTCGGTGGCGACCGCGCCCATCGACTCGGCGGAGACCAGCCGCTGAATCGGGAGGCCGACCTTGCGGACCTCCTTGGTGATGGCCTCCTTGCCGCCTTCGATCGCCTCGTCGCGGCGTTCCTTGGCGAACCACTGCCGGATCTTCGCGCGGGCCTTGGGCGAGCCGGCGAACTGCAGCCAATCGCGGCTCGGACCCGCCGTCTCGGCCTTCGAGGTGAAGATCTCGATGACCTCGCCGTTCTCCAGCTTGCGCTCGAGCGCGACGAGCCTGCCGTTGACGCGGGCCCCGATGCAGCGATGCCCGACCTCGGTGTGCACGGCGTAGGCGAAGTCGACCGGCGTCGAATCGACCGGCAGCGTGATCACGTCACCCTTGGGCGTGAACACGAAGATCTCGCGCGAGGCGAGCTCGTAGCGCAGTGACTCGAGGAAGTCCCCCGGGTCCGCCGCTTCACGCTGCCAGTCGAGGAGCTGGCGCATCCACGCCATCTCGTCCACATCCATGGCGTTCCCGTTGTGGGTGCCCTTGGTCTCCTTGTACCGCCAGTGCGCGGCGATGCCGTATTCGGCGGTGCGGTGCATCTCGTAGGTCCGGATCTGGACTTCCAGCGGTTTGCCGTCCGGCCCGATCACCGTGGTGTGCAACGACTGGTACACACCGAAACGAGGCTGCGCGATGTAGTCCTTGAACCGGCCGGGGACCGGCTGCCACAGCGCGTGGACGACACCCATCGCGGCGTAGCAGTCGCGGACGTCCTCGACCAGGATCCGCACGCCCACCAGGTCGTGGATGTCGTCGAGGTCGCGGCCGCGGACGATCATCTTCTGGTGGATCGAGTAGTAGTGCTTCGGCCTGCCCTCGACCTTGGCGGTGATCCGCGAGCCTTCGAGATTGCCGGTCAGCTCGGTGATCACCGACCGCAGGTACGTGTCGCGCGAAGGCGCGCGATCGGCGACCAGGCGGACGATCTCGTCGTACTTCTTCGGCTGCAGGATGGCGAAGGCCAGATCCTCCAGCTCCCATTTGACCGTCGCCATGCCGAGCCGGTGCGCCAGCGGGGCGAGAACCTCCAGGGTCTCGCGAGCCTTGCGGGCCTGCTTCTCCGGCGGCAGGAACCGCATCGTGCGCATGTTGTGCAACCGGTCGGCCAGCTTGATGACCAGCACGCGCGGGTCGCGCGCCATCGCGATGACCATCTTGCGGATAGTCTCGGCCTCGGCGGCCGTGCCGAGCTTGACCTTGTCCAGCTTGGTGACGCCGTCGACGAGCTCGCCGACCTTCTCGCCGAAGTCGGCCTTCAGGCTCTCCAGTGAGTAGCCGGTGTCCTCGACGGTGTCGTGCAGCAGCGCCGCGACCAACGTCGTGGTGTCCATGCCGAGTTCGGCGAGGATGGTCGCGACCGCGAGCGGATGCGTGATGTACGGGTCGCCGGACTTGCGCCGCTGCTCCCGGTGGAGTTCCTCGGCGACGTCGTAGGCGCGCTGGAGCTGCGCGAGATCCGCGTTGGGATGCAACTCGCGGTGAATGACGGCGAGCGGCTCGAGAACCTGCTTGACCGGCGCGGCGCGCTGCGCGGTGATCCGGCGGGCGAGGCGGGCGCGCACGCGGCGCGTCGCGGACGGCGTCGGCGCTGCCCCCTGTCGCGCCGCACCGTTCTGCTCGGTGCCGTCCTTCGAGGACACCGCGGCATCGAGCTCTTGGCTCACCCGCACCTCCTGCGCTTCGTGCGGCCTTCGGACATCAAGGGTAACCGCTCCCCCGCGCGGCTCACTTGGTACGCCCGCTCAACACACCCGGAGGGCCTCCACACGACGCCCCTCAAGCACGGAACGACCGCCGAGCGCGCCGAGTTCCATGACCACCGAAACCCCGGTGACCTGCGCCTTCGCGTCCTCCAGCAGTTTGCAGGTGGCCGCGACCGTGCCACCGGTGGCGAGCACGTCGTCGAGGACCGCGACACGCTGGCCGGGCTCGACGACGCCTTCGGGCAGTTCGACGGTCGCGGTGCCGTACTCCAGCGTGTAACCGACCCTGCCCGCGACGCGGGGCAGCTTGCCCGGCTTGCGGATCAACGCGACACCGAGGCCACGGGCATACCCGACGGCGGCCGCCAGCAGGAATCCGCGCGCTTCCACACCGGCCAGCAGATCGACCTCGGGATCGACGGTGGCGGCCAGCGCGTCGGTGACTGCCCTGAAACCCGCCGCGTCGGCGAACAGCGGGCTCAGGTCCCGGAACAGCACGTCGGGTTCCGGGAAGTCCGGCACGTCGGCGATGAGGTCGAGTGCCTTGTCCAGCTCCATGTACTTCCTGCTCCAACTCGCGTGGTGTTCGTGACCGGTCGCTATGAAGGGGCCTTTCATCGCAAATTTTGCGATGAAAGCAGGCGCGCGCGAGGATGATCGCGTCGGCGAACGTGCCGCCGGTCCAGTTCNCATCGCAAATTTTGCGATGAAAGGCCCCTTCATAGCGCTGGAAAGCCGGTTACCTCTTGCGCTTGCCCGACGGACGGCCCTTGTGGGCCTTCTGGTTCCGGGCGGGGACGCTCGCCGCGGCGGCGTACGCCTTCTCCTTGCGGAGTTCGGCGGCCAAGGCGTCCTCGTCGTTCGGGTCGAAGTCCTCGTCACGCTCGGCGGCCTTGCGGGCCTGGTTCGCGCGCCGCGCGGCGACCCGGTCCGCCTGCTGGCGGAACTTCGGATCACGCATCTTCAGGTCCACCAGCAGCGGGGTGGCCAGCGCGACCGAGGACAGCACGCCGACCAGGGTGCCGGTGAGCTGCACCAGCGCCAGATCCTGCAGCGTGCCGGAGCCGAGCAGGATGTACCCGACGACGAGCAGACCGAGAATCGGCAGCATCGCGATCAGCGCCGTGTTGAACGACCGCATCAGCGTCTGGTTCAGCGCCAGGTTGGCCGCCTCGCCGAAGGTACGGCGGGTGAGCCCGAGCAGGCCGCGCGTGTTCTCGCGAACCTTGTCGAACACCACCACCGTGTCGTACAGCGAGAACCCGAGGATCGTCAGCAGACCGATCACCGTCGCCGGCGTGACCTCGAAGCCGATCAGCGAATACACACCCGCCGTCACCACGATGTCGTGCAGGAGCGAGATCAGCGCCGCGGCGGCCATCCTGGTGTCGAAGTACAACGCCAGGAACAGCGTGACCGCCAGGAGGAACACCCCGAGCGCGATCAACGCCTGCCGAGAGATCTCCCCGCCCCAGGACGCGCTGACCGCGCTGTCACTGATGGCCTGGACACTCGGCTGGCCGCTGCTCCCGATCGGGCCGAGGTCCCGGAACAGCGCCTCCTTGATCTTGGCGACCTCGCCGGCGTCCAGGGTGTCCGAACGGAGCTGGATGGTCGACGAGGCACCGCTGCCGACCTTCTGCGCCTCGTCGGCCGGACGGCCGAGCGCCTCGGCGAAGACGTCCTTGGCCTGCTGTTCGGTGATCTGCCCGTTCTTGCCGTTGGCGGGCAGCTGGATCTGGGTGCCGCCTTCGAAGTCGATCCCGAAGTTGAACCCCTTGATCCCCATCGACGCGATGCAGACCAGCACCAGTGCGCCGAAGAAGAGGTACCAGCGCTTGCGCTTGCCGACCACGTCGAACGCGCCGGTGCCCACGTAGAGGCGGCGGAAGATGCTCTCGCGCTTGCCCGCGGTGGTGGTGTTGTCGTCGACCACGGTCACGCCTCCTTGACGTTCGGGCGGCCGGCGGCCGGACGGGCCGCCTTACGCTCCGAGCCCACCTGCTGCACGGCACCGAGGCCGAGATTCTTGGGGTTGGACAGGAACTTCGACTTCGAGCGGGACACCATCGAGACCAGCGGGTGGGTCACGAGGTAGACCACGACGAGGTCGAGGACCGTCGACATGCCGAGGGTGAACGCGAAGCCCTTGACCTCACCGACGGCCAGCCAGTACAGGATGGCCGCGGCGAGGAAGCTGACCGCGTCCGACGCGAGAATCGTGCGCTGGGCACGGGACCAGCCTCGCGGTACCGCGGAGCGGAACGTTCTGCCTTCCCGGATCTCGTCCTTCAACCGTTCGAAGTAGATGACGAACGAATCCGCGGTGATACCGATCGCGATGATCAGGCCCGCCACGCCGGCGAGGTCGAGGGTGTACCCGATCCACCGTCCCAGCAGCACCAGCACCGCGTAGACCAGCGAGAACGACAGGGCCAGCGACAGGATCGTCAGCACGCCGAGCAGCCGGTAATAGAACAAGCAGTAGATGAAGACGATCAGGAGGCCGAGGCCACCGGCGATCAGGCCCGCCTGCAGCGACGCGAGACCCAGAGTCGCGGACACCGTCGTCGCGTCCGAGGACTCGAACGACAACGGCAGCGAACCGTACTTCAGCACATCCGCCAGATCCTTCGCCTCGGTCTGGCTGAACCGGCCGGTGATCTGGGTCTGGCCGCCGAGGATCGCGGACTGGATGGTCGGCGCGGAGACGACCTGCGTGTCGAGGACGAACGCGGCCTGCTTCTGGACGTTCTTCGAGGTGAAGTCGCCCCAGATCCGGGAGCCTTCGCCCTTGAAGTTCAGGTTGACGACCCACTGGGAATTCTGGGTGTCGTAGCCCGAGGAGGCGTCGGAGATCTCGGTTCCGGGCAGGAACTCCGGCTCCAGCAGGTACTTCATGGTGTTCTTGTCACCGCAGGCGACGAGCGGCTTGTCCGTGAGGTCGTTGCCGACCAGCGGGTCCGACACCTTGGGGTCACAGTTCAGGGCCGCGAAGGCCTTCTCGGCGGCCGCGGCCTGCTTCGCCTGGTCCGTCGAAAGCAGATCGGGGTTCTGCCGGAGACTCCGGGCCTCCTCGATCTCCTTCTTGGTCTGCTCGTCGGAGTCGCCTTGCTGCTGCGGCGCACCGGCGGCTCCACCGCCACCGTTGGCCGGGCTGCTCGGCGGGGCGCTCGCGCCCGGCGAGGTCTGCGGGGCAGAAGACGGCGTGCCCGAGGCGGGCGGGGCCGACGGCTGCTGGACCGGGGTCACCGGCTGCGACGTCACGACCTTCCGGAAGCCCAGCTTCGCGGTCTTGCCCAGGGTCTTGGCCTGGTCGCCCTGCTCACCGGGGACGGTGATGACGACGTTGCTGCCGTCGAGGACGACCTCGGTGCCGCTGACGCCGATACCGTTGACCCGGCGCTCGATGATCGAGCGGGCCTGTTCGAGGGACTCTCGCGGGGGGTCGCCGCCGTCGGGGTTTCGGGCGGAAAGGGTGACCCTCGTGCCGCCTTGCAGATCGATGCCGAGCTTCGGCGTCGGCTTGCCGCTACCGGTGAAGAACACCAGGGCGTACAGCGCCACCACGATCAGGGCGAAGAAGGCGAGATAGCGTCCCGGGCGGAGATGCCCGGCCGGTGCGGCCACTGTGCTTCGGTCTCCTCGGACGGACTGGGTGTTCCCCAATGGACTTGGCTGTTCACCTACCGGACGGGAGTCCGGTGGTACCGCGAACCTGCCTCGATGACGATGCCCGGTGAACGGGCACGACTATGACGACGGACACGCACGCAGCACCGAGACACTACTCGGTGCTGCGTGAGCCCGGCGTTGGCCCCGCACCTACGAAAGTCTGGTGTCGGGGATGGCCTTACAACCGCTACTTCTTGCCGTGCTCCAGCGGAGGAGCGACCTGCGCACCCGACTTCTCCTCGACGCGCTCGTCGTCCTTCGACTCGATGGCCGGCTCCTCGACGACGGCCTCGTCGTCGATCGTGTCTTCGTCGGTCTCGACGACCGGCTCGACCTTCTCGCGGACGGCCTGGCGCAGCCAGGTGGTCACGACGCCCGGAGCGATCTCGAGGTCGATCGTGGTGTCGGCGGAAGCGTCGGCGACAGACGCGTAGAGACCGGAGGTGGTCATCACCCGGTCACCGGGAGCCAGGCTCGAGAGCAGCTCCTGCTGCGCTGCCGCCGCCTTCTTCTGCTTACGGGTGCCCATGACGAGCGGAATCGCCACAACGAGCATCAGGAGCAGCGGCAGCAATAACTGGTTCATGATTCTCCATTTCGAGCGGACGCCGCGCGGTGCGCTGTTTTGTCCGGTTTGGCGGGGTGTGCTCTCTCCGAGTGTGCCAGGTGCCAGCGGAAACTCCACCACCACCCGTCGTCACCACGGGCCTCCGACCGCGTGAACGGTCCGGTCAGTCCTGGTCGAACAGGTTCGGTCCGTCCTGCTCGCCGCGTGTGGCACCGGCCGGGACCGGCAGGCCGAGGTGTTCCCACGCGGCCGCTGTGGCGACCCGGCCGCGAGGAGTGCGGGCGAGCATACCGGCGCGGACCAGGTAAGGCTCACACACCTCCTCGACCGTGGTCGGTTCTTCCCCCACCGCGACGGCCAGCGTGGACACGCCGACCGGGCCGCCGCCGAAGGAGCGGACCAGCGCGGTCAGCACCGCGCGGTCGAGCCGGTCGAGGCCGAGTTCGTCGACGTCGTAGACCTCCAGCGCGGCGCGCACGACCTTGCGCGTGGCATTCCCGTCCGCGCGGACCTCGGCGTAGTCGCGGACCCGGCGCAGCAACCTGTTCGCGATCCGGGGAGTGCCCCTCGATCGGCGCGCGATCTCGGCACAGCCATCGCGGTCGATGGGGATCTCCAGGATCGTCGCCGCCCGCCGGACGACGAGTTCGAGTTCGCTGTCGCTGTAGAACTCCATCTGGCCGGTGAAGCCGAATCGGTCACGCAGCGGACCGGTCAGCGCACCGGATCGCGTCGTGGCACCGACCAGCGTGAACGGCGCGATCTCCAGCGGGATACTGGTGGCGCCGGGCCCCTTGCCGACGACGACGTCGACGCGGAAGTCCTCCATCGCGAGGTACAACATCTCCTCGGCGGGGCGGGCGATGCGGTGGATCTCGTCGATGAACAGGACGTCGCCGGGCGCCAGGTTCGACAGCATCGCGGCCAGGTCGCCCGCGCGTTCCAACGCTGGTCCGGAGGTGATGCGGATGGCGGCGTTGAGTTCGGCGGCGACGATCATCGCCATACTCGTCTTGCCCAGCCCCGGAGGACCGGAGAGCAGGACGTGATCCGGCGGGACACCCCGGCGTCGCGCGCTTTCCAGGACGAGTTCGAGCTGTTCACGCACCCGTGGCTGGCCGACGAACTCGTCCAGCTTGCGGGGGCGCAGCGTGGTCTCGACCTCGCGTTCGCCGGTCTGCGGCAGCGCCGAAAGCGTTTCGTCGTCGGCGTCGAATTCCGTCACGGCCTCATAGTCCATGTGGCCGGCTACCGCTTACGCCCGAGGGTGGCCAACGCGGCGCGCAGCACGGACGAGGTCGTGTGGCCTTCGCCCTCGCCGAGCACCTTGTCGACGGCCTGTTCGGCCTGTTTGGCCGGGAACCCGAGACCCGCGAGCGCCTCGACGACCTCGCCCCGCAGTGCGCCGGGCGCGACGACCGCCGGGGAGCCGTCCGTCGGCCCCGCGAGCGCAGTGACCTTGTCCCGGAGTTCGAGCGTGAGCCGCTCGGCGCCCTTGCGGCCGATGCCGGGCACCTGGGTGAGCACGGTGATGTTGCCTTCGACCAGCGCGGAGCGCAGCTTGTCGGGATCGAGGACGGCCAGTGTCGCGAGCGCGAGCCGCGGACCGATCCCGGAGACCGTCTGCAGCAGGCCGAACAGTTCGCGGGCGTCCGCGTCGGCGAAACCGAACAGCGTCAAGGAATCCTCGCGGACCACGAGCGCGGTGTGCAGCATCGCCTCCTCGCCACGGCGAAGCGTCGCGAGGGTGGCGGGGGTGGCCTGCACGGCGAAGCCCACTCCCCCGACCTCGATCACGACGTGGTCGAGACCGATGGAGAGGATTTCACCGCGTACCGAGGAGATCATCGAGCCGCTCCCTGCGTCTTTGCTTGTTTGGCCGCGGCGGCGAGCCTGGCCTTGTGGTTCTTGGCGATCTCGGCGGCCCTGGCCTCGGCTTCGGCGAGCCGGACCCGCATCGGTTCGCGCCACAGATGGCAGATGGCGAGCGCGAGCGCGTCCGCGGCGTCCGCCGGATGCGGTTTGACCTCGAGGCCGAGCAGCCGCATGACCATACCGGTGACCTGCGCCTTGTCCGCTCGGCCGGAGCCCGTGACGGCGGCCTTGACCTCACTCGGGGTGTGAAACACGACCGGCAGCCCGCGCTTGGCCGCGGCGAGCGCGACGACACCGCCCGCCTGCGCGGTGCCCATCGCGGTGCGCACGTTGTGCTGCGCGAAGACCCGCTCGACGGCGACGGCTTCGGGCTTGTAGCGATCCAGCCACCGCTCGACGGCATCGGAAATCCCCAGCAGGCGTACGGAAAGATCGGCGTCCGGCGGGGTGCGCACGACGTCGACGGCCACGGCGCGGACGGTGCGGCCCGTGCCGCCGTCGACCACTCCGAGCCCGCACCTGGTCAGACCGGGGTCGACCCCGAGTACCCGCACGCGTTTCCCTCCGCCGCTCCAGCGAACATCCGTTCGAGGCTGAGGCTACCCGGAGCCACCGCCGGGCAAGATGAGGACATGCCGAGCCTCGACGAGTTCACCGTTCATCTGGGTCTCCAGCCGCTGCCCGTGGAAGGTGGCCGCTGGGCACAGAGTTGGCGCGACGAGACCGCTTCGGCGATCTACTATCTGCTGGCGCCTCCGGAAACGTCGGCGCCCCACCGGCTGGACCGGCTGGAGATCTACGCGCACCACGCCGGGGCGCCGGTGCGGATGCTGCTGTTGTTCCCGGACGGGCGGATCTCGCGGCCGGTGCTGGGGCCGGACGTCGCGGCCGGTCAGCGTCCGCAGGTGGTGGTGCCCGCCGGGGTGTGGCAGGCGTCGGTGAGCACCGGTGAGTGGAGCCTGGTCGGGACGGTGGTGGTACCGCCTTATACGGACGACTGCGTGGAGTTCCGGTCCGCGGCGGCTTTGGCCGCTGAGTGGCCGGAGGCGGCGGAGGACCTGAAGCCCTGGTCGTGAGTGGCGGGACGTCCGCTCAGGACGCCGACTGTGTGGATTTTGGGGCGTTGGACGACCAGAAATCCACACAGTCCCCGCGTCACCGGCCGGTCACGACGGCCAGACCGCCGGAGATGTGAGGGGTGTGTGGAAAGAGGGACGTTGAACGTCTCTGTTTCCACACACCTCTCCCCCGCGGTAACACTCGGGCGCCCACCTTCCACACGGCGCGCGAAGGTACTCTTCCGCGGCTCAGCCGAGGTGACTCGACCTTCACGCCTGCCCAAGTATGTGAAGGCCCCCTTCATTGCGCTAAACGCAACGAAAGGGGCCTTCACATACTTGGGCTAACCCTCAGGGACCGTCGACGCCCGGCGTCCAGCTCTCCGGGTCACCGGATTCGGTCAGCACCGGCTGATACCGCGCGAAGCCCTCGGGCGCGTCCGGATGCCACGGGAAGTGCCCGTCCGGTGTGGCGACGATCAGCTGCAGCGCCGGGAAGTCCCCGTCCGGGTAGATCAGGAACGCGCTCCCGAAGTACTCGGGATAGTGCCCCTTCGCGACCCGTTCGAAGACCACTGGCGCGCCCTCGAAGAAATCGTCGTACTGCTTGCCGACCTCGAAGATCTCACCGGCGGCCGCGCGGTCCACGTAGGCGTCGAGCAGGACCGGCCCCATGTTCCCGGGCAGTCCGATCACGACCGCTTCCGCGACGTTGTGCAGCGCCCAGGCGCACGTGGTGAAGCAGAAGGCCGCTTCCTCCTCGTCGCCTTCGACCGCGATGACCGCGTTCCCTCTCGCCTTCGCCTGCGCCTCGATCCACTGGATGAGTTCGGTTTCTTCGGCGGTGAGGGCGTCGGCTTCGGAGGTCGTCACGCGCGACATTGTGCCCCACGCGAGCGCCCGCACCTAGCCCCGGGACCGATTTTCCGCGGCATGGCGGGAAAATCGATCAGCCGACTTCCGCCATGACCTCGTCCGACACATCGAAGTTCGCGTACACGTTCTGCACGTCGTCGCAATCCTCGAGCGCGTCGATGAGCTTGAAGACCTTCTTCGCGCCCTCGACGTCCAGCGGGACACTGACCGACGGCAGGAAGGTGAGATCCGCGGACTCGTACTCGAAACCGGCTTCCTGCAAGGCTTTCCGGACCGGGACGAGGTCGGTGGCCTCGGAGACGATCTCGAAGTTCTCGTCGAGGTCGTTGACCTCTTCGGCGCCCGCGTCGAGGACGGCCATGAGGACGTCGTCCTCGCCGGCGTCACCCTTGGGCATGATCACGACGCCCTTGCGGTTGAACATGTAGGCGACCGAGCCCGGGTCGGCGAGCGAGCCGTTGTTCCGGGTGAGCGCGGTCCGCACCTCCATGGCGGCGCGGTTCTTGTTGTCGGTGAGGCATTCGATCAGCACGGCCACACCGTTCGGGCCGTAGCCTTCGTAGGTGATGGTCTGCCAGTCGGCGCCACCGGCCTCTTCACCGGCGCCGCGTTTGCGGGCGCGCTCGATGTTGTCCTGCGGGACCGAGTTCTTCTTGGCCTTCTGGATGGCGTCGTAGAGCGTCGGGTTGCCGTCCGGGTCGCCACCGCCGGTCCGGGCCGCCACCTCGATGTTCTTGATCAACCGGGCGAAGAGCTTGCCGCGCTTCGCGTCCAGGTTGGCCTTCTTGTGCTTCGTGGTGGCCCACTTGGAGTGGCCGCTCATCTCTCCTCCATCTACTCCTGTGCCCGCCGCTGAGCACAGTGTCGGTTTTGCTTAAGCCTGCCGCACGAGGTCGACGAACAGCCTGTGCACGCGTTCGTCCCCGGTGAGTTCGGGGTGGAACGACGTGGCGAGTACCGCCCCCTGCCGGACCGCGACGATCCTAGCGGCCGCGTCCTCGGAGCCCGGCATTTCGGGGACACTGGCGAGTACCTCGACCCCGTCGCCCGCTTTTTCGACCCACGGGGCGCGGATGAACACAGCGTGCACCGGGCCGCCTTCGATGCCGGTGAAGTCGAGGTCGGCTTCGAAGGAGTCCACCTGCCGCCCGAACGCGTTGCGCCGGACGACCACGTCGAGCCCGCCGAGTTGCCGCTGGTCAGGCCGCCCGTCGAGGGCCTGGCGGGCGAGCAGGATCATCCCGGCGCAGGAACCGAACGCGGGCATCCCGTCCGCGATGCGCTCGCGCAGCGGCTCCAGCAGTTCGAAGGTCTCCAGCAGCCTCGACATGGTGGTCGACTCGCCGCCCGGCAGCACCAGACCGTCCACTTCGGACAGTTCACTCGCGCGACGGACCGGCAGCGCCCGCGCACCCGCGCGTTCCACCATCGCGGCGTGCTCCCGCACGTCGCCCTGCAGTGCGAGCACGCCGACCACCGGCCGTGCCCCCGTCGCGATCGCCACCCGACCTCCCGAAAGACCTTCCCCTTAGCTTAGGCGCCTCGGGGAAGGACCAGGTCAGGGGACCCCGGCCAGCCTCAGCAGGGCGGCGGTCGCGGCCGCCGCGACGACGACCAGCGCGAACGGCGCCTTGCGCCAGGCGAGCACGCCGCCGACCAGCACCCCGGCGGGCCGGGCGTAGCCGGCGAACTCGTGTCCTTCGGTGAGCGCGGCGACCGCGACCAGGGCGGCCAGCAGGACGACGGCCGAACGCGCCATCAGCTTCTCGGCCTTGGGCGACACGGTGAACCGCGCCTTCAGCACCGGTCCGGCGAACCGGAAGGCGAAGGTCCCGGCGGCGAGCACACCACCGGCGATGATCAGTTCCAGCGGATCCATCAGTGCACTCCCTCGGGTTCGCGTTCGGCGGGTTCCTTGGCCGCCACCCCGGCCAGTACGCCGACCAGCGCGAGCAGCACCGGCAGCCCGGCGGGCAGGAACGGCGTCGTGGCCAGCGCGACGGCGACGCCGATGAGCACCGGCAGCCGGGCGGCGCGGTCACGCAGCGACGGCAGGACCAGCGCGAGCAGGACCGCCGGGAAGGCCGCGTCGAGCCCGAACGCGTCGGTGTCACTGATCGCCGTCCCGGCGTAGGCCCCGGCCAGGACGCCGAGGTTCCAGCACAGGAACAGCCCGATCCCACACACCCAGTACGCCGCCTTGCGCCGCTCCTCGTCGCGCTGGGCCAGCGCGAACGCGACCGATTCATCGATCATCAGGTGGCTGCCGACGATCCTCGACGACCACCGCTTGCCAAGGACGTCGCCGATCGCGAAGCCGAAGGGGAGATGCCGCGCGTTGGCGAGCAGTCCCGCCGCGACGGCCGCGACCGGGCTGCCGCCGGCGGCGATGATGCCGACGAACATGAACTGCGAGGCACCCGCGAAGACCAGTACCGAAAGCAGCATCGGTGCCCAGATCGGGAAGCCGGAGCCCACCGCGATGGCGCCGTAGGAGATGCCGACAATGGTGTCGGCGAGGCAGACCAGCCCGATGTCACGGAGAAGATCGCGCCCCAGGACACGAGTGGTTGTTCGCCATATCGAACGCATAGCGTCATACAATGAACGAACGCAGCCGTGTTCGTCAAGGCGAACGCAACGACCGATGGAGCGAACGCATGTCCCCGACCGCGTCCGACGGCGCACCACTGGACGTCATCGCCATGTCCCTGCGCCGGGAACGCGCCCGCACCGGGCTGTCCCTCACCGAGGTCGCCAAACGCGCCGGCATCGCGAAATCCACACTCTCGCAGCTGGAGTCCGGGACCGGGAACCCGAGCGTCGAGACGATCTGGGCGCTGTGCGTCGCGCTCGACGTCCCGTTCTCCCGTGTGGTCGAACCCGAACGCCCCCGCGTGCAGGTCATCCGCTCGGGCAGCGGGCCGACGGTGTTCGCCGAACACGCC
This sequence comes from Amycolatopsis coloradensis, assembly GCF_037997115.1. Lineage (NCBI taxonomy): Bacteria > Bacillati > Actinomycetota > Actinomycetes > Pseudonocardiales > Pseudonocardiaceae > Amycolatopsis > Amycolatopsis coloradensis. The sequence continues at coordinate 4,728,664 of NZ_CP150484.1, read as the reverse complement.
GACTACGCCTGCACGCTGCTCAGTTCGTGCCCGCCCGGCGCCCGGCGCGACGTGTACCTGATCCGCGCCGAGCCCGGGAAACCGCGACTCTCGGATCCGCATATGAGCGGCATCGTCGAGCACATCGTCCTCAGCGCGGGCCGCGCCAAGGTCGGGCCGCTGGACGAGCCGGTCGAACTGCTGCCCGGCGACTACATCTGCTACCCCGGCGACGTCCCGCACATCTTCGAGGCGCTCGAACCGGGCACGTACGGCGTCGAGATCGCCGAGTACACCTGATCAGGCGGGCTCCTCGGCCTTCTCCTCGGTGACATCGGCGAGCTTCCAGCCGCCCTTTCGCCGCAGCACCAGGACGTAGTACGCGATCGACAGCAGGGCGACGCAGGCCGTGACGATCAGGCTCGGCCGTCCCACCGCCGGGTCGAGCAGGTTCTGGTAGACCACGAACACCAGCACGGCCAGTGCCAGCACCGGCGCGACCGGGAACCACGGCATCCGGTACTCGGCGTGCGCGGTGGCGCCGGTGCGCCTTCCGACGATCGCGCCGAGACAGAGCGCCGCGTAGACCGCCACGATCGACGTGCTCGTCACCACCAGCAGCAGTTTCGGGTCGACGAAGCAGAGCAGCGCGGCGACCAGTCCGGTGCCGACGGTGGCAACCCACGGCGTCCCGAACCTCGGGTGCACCGCGGCCAGCGCCCGGTTGACCGGCCGGGGCCACGCGCGGTCGCGGCCGCTGCTGAACAGCATCCGCGAGCTGATCAGCACGATCGCCAGCACCGCGTTGATGATCGCGAGCGCGACGGCCAGCCCGATCACCGTGTCGAGGGTTCCGCCGCCACTCGAATCGATGAAGTAGGACAGCATGTTCCCCGAGGCGAACAGCGCGTTCAGGTCGGGCGCGCCGAGCAGGACCGCGGTCACCGGGACCAGCTCGGCGAGCACGGTGATGCCCAGCGCGAGCAGGATCGCCCGGGCGATCCCCCGCGAGGCGTCCTGCGTCTCCTCGCCGAAGTACACGGCCGAGCCGTAGCCGTTGTAGGCGAAGATCGCGACCGACGTGGCGATCGCGATGGCACCGACGGTGGCCGGACCACCGTCCGAGGCGACCGGATGCGCCAGCAGATCGGCGAACGACCGCGCCGGGTTCAGCAGTCCGAGCGCGCTGACCACGATCAGCGCGAGGATTTCGATCGCCAGGAAGATCCCGGTGACCCAGGCGTTGAGCTTGATGTCGAACACGCCGACGACGGCAGCGACCACGCAGGTCACGGCGGCGATGACCGAACCGGGCACGCCGGGCAGGAGCACGCCGAGGTAGGTGCCGACGCCGAGCGCGATCACCGCGACGATGAGCACCTGCGTGATGATCATGAGACCCAGTACGGCGAACCCTGGCAAGCGGCCGAGAGTGCGGGTGACGATCGCGTACTCGCCGCCCGCCAGCGGGAACGCCGACGCGAGTTCGGCGTAGACGAAGGCCATGAAGACTCCGACCACCGCGGCCGCCACGAAGCTGTAGAAGGCGCCCGTCCCGGCGCCGGAGATCACCCCCGGCGCGATGATGAAGACCGACGAAGCGGGACTGATCGCGGAGAGCGTGATGAGCAGCGTGCCGAGGGTGCGCAGACCGCGGCGCAGGGCGGGAGTGGACACGGCCGACCTCCTACAAAGTGGGTTCCTTGAATCTCCTTCGAAAAACCGTTGAGCACGCATCAAAAGCCCTCGACCGTTTGACGTCAAGAGCTGATCGCGCGCAGCTCTTGCGTTTTTCGAACAAGATTCGAAGAATGAACGCATGGCGAGACCGAGCAAGGCAGCGGAGCGGCGTACCGAGTTGATCGAGGTGGCCAGACAGGCCGTCCTCGAACGCGGCGTGCTGAACCTGCGGCTGAGGGACGTCGCCGAGGGCGCGGGCCTGTCGCCGGGTTCGGTCCTGTACTACTTCCCCACCCTCACCGATCTGCTCCAGGAGGTGCAGCGCGAGGCGGTGGCGCGGTTCTGTTCGGCGAGAGAGCAGGCCGCGGGCGCGAAGACGACCCCGTCCGCCCGGCTGCTGGCCATGATCCGCAGCGGCCTGCCCACTGGTCCTGACGACGAACTCTGCGTACTCCTCTACGAGTTGGGCACCATCGCCCGCCGTGATCCCGTGTACGCCGCACGGCACATCACGCTCTACGAGCAGCAGGTCCGGATCTACACCGGCATCCTCGAAGCGGGCGCCGCCACCGGCGAGTTCACGCTGGCCGCGGACGCGGTGTCGATCGCGCGGAACCTCGTCGCGCTGGAAGACGGCTACGGCCTGCACCTCACGCAGGCCGTGCCGACGCTGGAAACCGCCACCGCCGAAGCGATGCTGCTCTCCTACGCCCGCACAGTCACCTCGAACCCCTTGGCGCCTGTCGGCGGAGCTGAAGATGCACCCGAAAAGGGACCGAACGCGTGAACCCGCCCCTGCCGAAGGCCCCGCTATCGCGGTGGCAGGGCGCCCTCAGCACTCTGGCGACCTGGATGACCATGCAGAACCCTGCCGACGTCGATCGCGGACGCGGGTTCACCTACGAACACTCGGAGGACCGTCCATGACCCGCGCCCGCGATCTGGGTGTCCCGCTGCCCGGCCGGACCGGCGAGCACAACGCGCTCACCGACGTCCCCGGCGTCGAGGTCGGTTACACGACCCTCGTCGAAGGCGAATCGGTGCGCACCGGCGTCACCGCCGTCCTGCCGCGCGGACGCGAGGATTTCGCCGTGCCGTGCGCGGCCGGGACGTACGCCCTCAACGGCAACGGCGAGATGACCGGCACCGCGTGGCTGGCCGAGACGGGTTCGCTGACCCTGCCGGTGCTGATCACCTCCACGCACGCCGTCGGCGCGTGCCATCGCGGCACGATCGACTGGGTGGTACGGGAACGGCCCGACGTGGCCGCCGAATGGCTGCTGCCGGTGGTCGCCGAGACCTGGGACGGCTATCTGAACGACAGCACCGCACCGACTATCCACAGCGAACACGCCATCGCCGCGATCGACGCCGCGCGCACGGGTCGGGTCAACGAAGGTTCTGTCGGCGGCGGTACCGGGATGACCTGTTACGGCTTCAAGGGCGGAACCGGCACTGCCTCCCGCGTCGTGTCCTACGGGGACGACGAGTACACCGTGGGAACGTTGGTACAGGCCAACTTCGGCTCACGTCGCGAACTCACCGTCGCGGGCGAGCACGTCGGCGTGGAACTCGGCGCCGACAACCCGATGGAGGAGGACTGGGCGGCGCCGTCCGGCGCGGGATCGGTGATCGTGATCGTCGGTACCGACGCTCCCCTGCTGCCCGGCCAGTGCACCGCGCTCGCCCGCCGGGTCCCGCTCGGCCTCGCCCGCACCGGCACCGCCGGCTCCCACTTCTCCGGCGATCTCTTCCTCGCCTTCAGCACGGCGAACCCGGGAGCGCTCACCAGCCGGTTCCCGCGGACGGAGGAGGCCGAGTACGAAAGCCTGCGGTTCGTTCCGTGGGGCAGGCTCGACCCGTTCTTCGAGGCCGTGGTGCAAGCGACCGAAGAGGCGGTGCTCAACGCCCTGTTCGCGAACGAGGAGATGACCGGTCACCGCGGCCACCGGGTCCCCGCACTGCCGACGGGACGGTGGCGCACCACCAATTTGACAGGTAAGGCAAACGTGTCGTGATGAAGCCGGCGACGGGACCGGAACTCCAAGAACCTGGCGCGACCTGACTGTCCACAAGGGATATGGAAGCAGGTCCAGGCGTCCGTTTTGGACACTTCGCGCGGGGGGTGGCGAGTGGCAATGAGGGTTCTAACCCGAAACGCCACTCACGACCCCTGCGCCGAACTGCGCATAGGGTCATCAATAGGACATTCGGTCGTCAGCGGCTGTCCCCTGTGGGCACTCAGGCGAACAAGCCGTTCGCCGCATAGGCTCGATCTCGCCATATTTGCCTTACCGAGCAAATAGCTAGCTCCCGATCAGCACCTTCGCGGGGGCCCGCGCGAGGTCCAGCCGGACCCGCGAGGCACAGATCTCGTCGGAGAGCGAGTCCAGCAGTTCCAGCGCGCGGCGCAGGCAGGACATCGCGCTCCGCCGGTCTTCGCGCCGCAAGTACAGCTGGCCTCGCCTGCGCAGGATGAGCGCCATGCGGTGCGGGTCGTTCAGCTCGGCGCACAGCCGTCCGGCTTCGTCCAGCGCCGCCTCCGCCTCGTCGAGCAGGCCGAGCTCCGCGCTCGCGACGGCGTACGAGGTATGGGCGTGCGCCATGCCGAGGACGTCACCGATCTCGAGGAAGAGCGCCAGTGCCCGCCTCGCGATCGCGCGCGATTCCTCGGGCCGTCCGGCGGCGCGGGCGAGGACGCAGAGTCCGGTCAGCGCCCTGGCCCGCCCGGCGGAGTCGCCGATCCGCTCGCTGATCCGGCAAGACTCGGTGAGCGCCTCACCCGCCGCACGGAAGTCGTCCCGGTACAGGTCGATCTGGCCGATTCCCCTCAGCAGCGCGGCTTCCCCGCGTGCGCACCCCGACTCCCTCGCCGCGGTGAGCGCGCACCGATGGCACCGCGACCATTCCGCATACAGTCCATTGTGGTCGAAGTAAGACCCGGTCACGACGGCGAGTTCCCAGGCGAGCTCGCCCAGTCCGGCATCCGCCGCGTGCGAGACGGCGGCCTCCAGCGCGGGCAGTTCGCATCGGAACCACGAAAGCGGTTCGGTCACCAGCGTTTCGTCGAGCGAGGTCCGGGTCGCGCCGCCGGGCTCGGGCCGCAGAACGCTCCGGGACAACCGATCCGCGGCCTTCTCCGCGAGCCAGAGCCAACCGCCGAGCACCCGCTCGATCGTCTCCGCGCGTACCTGTTCCGGCTCGGCCGCGACCTGCTCGACGGCGAACGCGCGCAAGAGTTCGTGCAGGCGGTAACGGGGTGCGCCGGTGGCCCGCGGAACCGGCTGGACCATATGCCGATGCCGCAGGTCTTCGAGCGCGCGGGACGTCGCCTCTGGCTCGCCGCCGTCCGCCAGCGCCGCCGCCCAGACCGGGAAATCGGCCGAGGGCAGCAGACCGAGTCTTCGGAACTGCCGTTGCCGGTCCGGCGTCAATTGCCGGTACCCGAGGGCCAGGCTGCCGCGGACGGCGAGATCCCCGGTGCGCAGCCAGTCCAGCCGTCGCCGTTCGACGGACAGTTCGCCCGCGACGTCGGCGAGCCGCCAGCCCGCGCGGTCGCCGATCCGGCTGCCGGCGATCCGCAACGCCAGCGGGAGCCCACCGCAATGGTCGAGAACCTGCCGGGCGGCAACGGGGTCTTCGTCGATCTCGGTGAGCTTCGAGAGCAAGGCCTCCGCGTCCTCCAGCGGCAGGAAGCCGACCGGGACCTTGCGGCCGAGTTCGAGACCGGCCAGGGAGAACCGGCTCGTGACGATCACCGCGCAGCCGCCGGACGCGGGAAGCAACGGGCGCAGCTGCGCCTCGCCGGCCGCGTCGTCCAGGACCAGCAGCACGCGACGGCCGTGGACCAGGCTGCGGAACAGGCAGGCGCATTCGTCGACGTCGGCCGGGATCTCGTCGGTGGGAACGCCGAAGGCACGCAGGAAACCGGCGAGTACGGCTTCCGGCGGCCTCGGCTCGTTCGTGGTTCCGCGCAGGGCCGCGAACAGCCGCCCGTCGGGGTAGTCGTCCGCGACCCGGTGGGCGAGCCGGATCGCCAGCGAAGACTTCCCGACCCCGCCCGCGCCGGTCAGCAGCAGCACGGGCGGGGTGTCGCGGCCGTCGTCCTTGCCCAGTTCCCCGAGCAAGTCCGCGATGAGCGCGTCCCTGCCGACGAAGTCCGGGATCCCCGGCGGCAACTGGCTCGGCACAGCGGGTTCCTGGTACGCGGGATACTCGCGGGTGGCCCTGCCCCGGCCCTCGCGCAGGATCTCGCACTGCAACGCGCGAATCGACGGCGAAGGCTCGACGCCTAGTTCGTCGACCAGCCGGCGGCGCCATCCGGCGTAGACGTCGAGCGCCTCGGCCACCCGGCCGGCGCGGGCGAGCGCGGTCATCAGCTGTCCGCAGACCCGTTCACGGAACGGGGCCGCGGCGAGCAGGTCACGCAGCCCGGGAACGAGCCTGTCGTGTTCGCCGAGCCCGAGTTCGGCGTCGGCCTTGTCTTCCAGCACCGAAAGGCGCTCTTCCTCCCAGTGCGCGACGACCTCGGCCGCCGCCGGGATCCCGGCGAGCACCGGCCCGCGCCAGAGTTCGAGCGCGTCCCGGAACCGTTGGGCCGCCTCGAGCTGGCAGCCGCGGGCCAGCAGTCCGCGACCCTGGGCGGTGAGGCAGGTGAACCGGCCGGCGTCGGTCTCCTCGGGCCCCGCGTCGAGAAGATATGCCGCCCCCCTGGTGAGAATCGGCGTTCCACCGGTCGGCGCGCGCAAAGCCCTGCGAAGACCCGATATCAGACCCTGGACCTGAACTTTCGCCGAAATCGGTGGCGTCTCGCCCCAAAGCTCGTCGATTATCCGGTCGAGGGGCACCGGGCGTCCAGCCTCGATCAGCAGGAGCGCGAAGACCCGGCGCGCCTGCGGTGGGCCGCGAAGCTGGAGAAGACGGCGAAGAAGCTCTTCGCGGAACGCATGCGCGCGGCCCGGCNCGGCGCTCGCCGCAGGGTGGACGTCCTGGTCGAACTCGGCGCCGAGGGCGGCCGCGGGTTCACCGAACAAACGATAGAAATAATTCTTTTCCTTCACCGTTTCTCCCCCAGTATTCGAGACACCCAACCCGAGAGTGTCACAAATATCCGAGGGTGGCGTCCGGCATTCGAAGGAACGTCCTACTCAGCAGGCACTGGCCGAAGTGTAAATTCTCAACGAACTCGCCTGGTCGTTGTCGGCGTTGCCCACGTACGACGATCGGGCTCCCGCCTGCATGCAGCGACTGGTCCCGCTGCCGATGTTGTAGTACCAGCGGGCGTCGACTCCGCGTCGGTTGTGCCAAGACGACATCTGGTCATTGAATCCGTAATCGACCAGATTCTTCAGCCCCGGGTCCCGGAACTGCAGTCGCCGTCCGCCGAAGTCGCGATGCTCGTACAGGCACACATAGTTCGCTTGGCAATTGCTGGCCGCGCTGGGCGACAACGACAGCGTGGTCTCCCCACCGTTCCAGACGATCTGGTCCCCGACGACCTTCCACCCGGGAGCGAGCTTCGCCGTGTCGACCCCGGCCGACTTCAAGGCGGCCGCCTCGTCCGTCGCGGCCGAAGCAGGTGTCGCGACGAGTGCCGTCGCGATCGCGGCGGCACCCAAGGCCGCGGAAACGAGCCGAAGTTTGCGCATTCGTCCTCCTTGATCCCGGCGTGCCCTCCGCACGCCGGGATCAAGGTCCCGTGATCCGCTACCCGATGCTTAAGCGGTCGAAAAGGGAACGAGGTGCATCCGCTTAGATCCGCTGGTGACCGGTCAGACCCAGTCCGCCTCGATGCCGCGGGCGCGCAGTGTCTCCAGGACCTCGTCTTTGCCCGTGTAGAGCAGGGTCATCGACTTCAGGTGGGGAAAGTGCGCGACGTCGGCGAACTCATCGACGTCGAACAGGGAGTCCTCGCCGTCCCAGTTCGGCGCGATCTCGAGGTAGATCTCGTTGCCGCCGTCCATCTCGATCTCGGTGATCTTCTCCGCGAGCTCGACGGGGACCTCGAGCTCCGCGAAGTAGGCCAAGGCCTCAGGGACCGCCTCGACGCTGCCGCCGTCGTAGGTGAAGCCCTTCCCGGCGGCGTACTGCCCCAGGTCGAACTTCGGCAGGAGTTCCTGGTTGTACATCAGCTCCTGGACGACAGCGAGCTTGAAGTTGAGGTCGGTGAAGGGGATCGACTGACTCATACGCCGAACCCTATAAGCGATCACCGTCCGGGCGGCCCGGTTCCGGCGAACTCGCGTGCTTGAACGCCGAACTCCCAGGTCCGTCCCGGAACACGCGTGATCCGGCTCCAGACACACGCGCGTCCTGGGGCGTCGGGTTACCAGCCGCGCTCGGAAAGGCGGTGGGGCTCGGGCACGTCGTCGACATTGATCCCGACCATCGCTTCACCGAGACCGCGCGAAACCTTCGCGATGACGTCCGGGTCGTCGTAGAAGGTGGTGGCCTTGACGATCGCCTCGGCGCGCTGCGCCGGGTTGCCGGACTTGAAGATGCCGGAGCCGACGAACACGCCTTCGGCACCGAGCTGCATCATCATCGCGGCGTCGGCCGGAGTCGCGATACCGCCCGCGGTGAACAGCACGACGGGGAGCTTGCCCTTCTCCGCGACCTCCTTGACGAGGTCGTACGGGGCTTGAAGTTCCTTTGCCGCAACGTAAAGCTCGTCCTCGGGCAGCGAGGAGAGGCGACGCAGCTCCGCGCGGATCTTGCGCATGTGCGTGGTCGCGTTCGAGACGTCGCCGGTGCCGGCCTCGCCCTTGGAGCGGATCATCGCCGCGCCCTCGTTGATCCGGCGCAGCGCCTCGCCGAGGTTGGTCGCACCACAGACGAAGGGCACGGTGAAGGCCCACTTGTCGATGTGGTTCTCGTAGTCGGCCGGGGTGAGCACCTCGGACTCGTCGATGTAGTCGACGCCGAGCGACTGAAGCAACTGGGCCTCGACGAAGTGACCGATGCGGGCCTTCGCCATGACGGGGATCGAAACGGCCTCGATGATGCCGTCGATCAGGTCCGGGTCGCTCATCCGGGCGACGCCGCCCTGGGCGCGGATGTCCGCGGGAACCCGCTCGAGCGCCATCACGGCGACGGCACCGGCGTCCTCGGCGATCTTCGCCTGTTCGGCGGTGACCACGTCCATGATCACACCGCCCTTGAGCATCTCCGCCATCCCGCGCTTGACCCGGGCCGTGCCGGTGAGCGAGGTGGTGGCCGTGTTCGTGGAGTCGTCAGACACTGCTGGACCCTTTCGGAAAGCGCACGAGGTGGGATGACGCCTCCGAGCGTAGGCCGGTTTTGGACCTCTGAAGCAGGCCAGTTCGCGGCGATTTCAGCAGTCCACTGGGTGATCTGGCCCGCATTTGGTTCTCTGGATGCGGTACTTGCACGCGCAACTACCGCATCCAGAGAACCAACCGCGAACGGGAGCTAGCGGGCCAGGCCCTGTTCGAAGGCGAACAGGCCGTCCGGGTCGTACTTCCGCGCCACCCGGCGCAGGCGCGGCAGGCTGTCGCCGTAGTACGCCTTCGCCCACTCGGGCATCTCCGGATCGATGTAGTTGACGTACCCGGCCCGCCCGTATTCGCGGCCGAGTTCGTCCCGGACCCGGCCGATCACCTGGCGCGCGTACGCCTCGCCGCCCTCCAGGCCACGGATGATCTGAACGCTGCCCAGCGCGGACCGGTGCGGGAAGCACGACTCACTCGACGGCACCCGCGCGATCGCGCCGCCGTACGCGTCCACGATCGAGTACAGATGGGGATCGCTGCTCAGCAACGTCGCGAGCGCGTCGGGGTCGGGCACCGGACGCGTCAGCATCCGCGAAGTGGCCACATACTCCCCGCGCTGCGCGACCGCGGCGGGGAACTCGGCTTCCTGGGCGAAGGCGCGCATCGTCGCCAGGTGGCCCTGCTCGGTCACCTCTCGTTTGGTCGGCTGGGTGCCGACGCGGCGGACCAGATCATCCAGCAACGGGTTCACCTGCGCGGCGGTGCCCACGAAGCAGCCACCGCAGTTCGCGGCCGTCGCGCCGAGGCCCATCCCGGACCACAGGTCGTCCGGCATCGCGGGCTGCCACTCCTGCCAGGCCGCGACCAGCGCGGCCAGCACCACGGGCGGGAAGACCAGGGTGAAGTTCGTCAGCGTCCTGGCCGCCGCCGTGCGGAAGGTGAACGACGTGACGATGCCGAAGTTGCCGCCGCCACCGCCACGCAACGCCCACAGCAGGTCCGGCGCGGTCTCCTCCGACACCGGGCGTACCTCGCCATCCGCGCCGACGAAGCGGACAGATTCCACATTGTCGCAGGTCAGCCCGTACTTACGGGCCAAGACGCCGATCCCGCCGCCGAGGGTCAACCCGGCGATGCCGACCTGGGGACAACTGCCGGCGGGCAACGCGCGCCCTGCCGCGGCCAAGGCCTCGTACACCTGGCCGAGCCGCGCGCCCGCCCCGATCGCCGCGCGGCCGCCAGGCAGGATCTCGACCGTGTTCAGCCGGGACAGGTCGACGACCAACCCTTTGTCCACAATGGAATAGCCGGCGTAACTGTGCCCACCGGAGCGGGCCGCGATCGGAATCCGCTGCCTGGCCGCGAAATCGACGCAGTGCCGCACGTCGTCCTCGTTCGCGCAGACCGCGACACCGGCGGGCAGCCGATGGTCGTAGAGGCCGAAGAACCCGAGCCTCTTTTCGTCGTACCCGGGGTCGCCGGGCCGGAACAGCTCACCCGTCAACCGGGCGCGCAACCGTTCCCACGGACCACCGCCCCCGGGAAGCTCCGCGGGCACCGCCGCCATCACCGGGACCGCCCCCGCCAGCCGCAACACCGTTCGCCTGTCGAGCTCCATCGCTCATCCCCCACCGTCGGATCCGCCTCCGGGTGTCCGCCATCGAGCATAACGGCGCGTCGACATTCGGGGGTTCCCTCGCCGGTCGCCTTGCCGCGACGCCCGTCGCGGGTGTGTGATCGAGGACACACCTGTACGCGGCATCGTGTGGTGAGGAGACCGGCATGGCCGAGAAACAGAGCAAGAACGGAGACTCCGGGGCCGCCGTCGCTGTGGACGACCCGGCGAAGGTCCGCAACGTCGTCCTGGTCGGCCCGTCGGGATCAGGCAAGACGACACTCGCCGAAGCGCTGCTCGCCGCGTCCGGCACGGTGACCCGGGCCGGCTCGGTCGTCGAGGGCACCACGGTATGCGACCACGACCCCGCGGCGGTCCGGCAGCAGCGGTCGGTCGGCCTCTCGGTCGCGCCGGTGCTGCATCAGGGCCACAAGATCAACCTCATCGACACCCCCGGATACGCCGATTTCGTCGGCGAACTGCGCGCCGGGCTTCGAGCCGCCGACGCCGCGCTGTTCGTGGTCTGCGCGGCGGAAGGCGTCGACGCGGCCACGATCGCGGTCTGGGAGGAATGCGCCGCCGTCGGCATGCCGAGGGCGGTGGTCGTCTCCCGGATGGACCATCACCGCGCCGACCCCGAAGGCGAGATCGCGGCCTGCCAGGAGGCTTTCGGCGCCGGAGTCCTGCCGCTGTACCTGCCCGCGCGTGACGGGCTCGTCGGGCTCATCACGCGCCGCTACTTCGACTATTCGAACGGTTTCCCACCCCAGGTCGGCGAGCCGGACGAGGCCGATCTCGCCCGGATGACCGAGGCCCGCAACGAACTTATCGAAGGGGTCATCGCCGAGAGCGAGGACGAGTCCCTGATGGACCGGTACCTCGCCGGCGAGGAGATCGCCGAGGACACGCTGATCGCCGACCTCGAAACCGCGGTCGCCCGCGGCTCCTTCCATCCGGTGATCCCCGTGTGCGCGACCACCGGGGTGGGACTCGCCGAAATCCTCGACGGGATCGTGCGCGCCTTCCCCTCGCCGCTGGAGCACGTCCCTCCGGAGGTCACCTCCCCCACCGGCGAACCGCACGCCGGACTCCGGGCCGATCCCGACGGCCCGCTGGCGGCCGAGGTGGTCCGGACCGCTGTCGACTCCTACGTCGGCAGGGTGTCGTTGGTGCGGGTGTTCTCCGGGACGCTCCGCCCCGAACGACCGGTGCACGTCTCGGGCCACGGCCTCGCCGAACGCGGGCACGAGGATCACGACACCGACGAACGGGTCGCGCATCTGTACTCGCCGCTCGGGGCGAACCTGCGCGAAGTCCCGTACTGCGTCGCGGGCGACCTGTGCGCGCTCACCAAGGTCGGCTCGGCGGAAACGGGCGACACCGTTTCCTCACCGGACGATCCGCTGATCATGAAGCCCTGGGCGATGCCGGAACCGCTGCTGCCGGTCGCCGTCGTCGCGAAGACCCGCAGCGACGAAGACACTTTGGCGCGCAACCTTTCCCGGCTCGTCGCGGGCGATCCGACGCTCCGGCTGGACCGCAACGCAGAGACCAACCAGCTCGTGCTGTGGTGCATGGGCGAGGCCCACGCCGACGTCGTGCTGTCGCGGTTGCGCGCGGGAGGCGCCGACGTGGACACGGAGCCCGTCCGCATCAGCCTGCGTTCGACCTTCGCCGGTCCGGGCCGCGGGCACGGACGGCACGTCAAGCAGTCCGGCGGGCATGGCCAGTTCGCCGTCTGCGACATCGAGGTCCAACCGCTGCCGAGGGGGTCGGGCTTCGAGTTCGTGGACAAGGTCGTCGGCGGCTCGGTGCCGCACCAGTTCATCCCGAGCGTCGAAAAGGGGGTCCGGGCCCAAGCTCAGCGAGGGATCGTCGACGACCATCCGCTGATCGACATCCGGGTGACCCTCATCGACGGCAAGGCGCACAGCGTCGACTCGTCGGACGCCGCGTTCCAGACGGCAGGCGCGCTGGCGCTGAAGGAAGCCGCCGCGGCGGGCAAGATCGCGCTGCTCGAACCGCTCGAAGAGGTGGCGATACGGCTTCCGGACGAGCATCTTGGCACCGTGCTGGGCGATCTCTCGTCCCGGCGCGGCCGCGTGCTGGGTACCGAATCAGGTGAAGGCGGACGCACGGTCATCCGCGCCGAGGTCCCCGCGGTCGAGCTCCTGCGCTACGCGATCGACCTGCGTTCGCTCACCTCGGGCACGGCGACGTTCACCCGCAGGCACGCCCGGTTCGAGCCGATGCCGGAAGGGGCGGTGGCCTACTGAAACTCGAAGCCGCCCGGTCGCCCGTTCCGGTCGGCCAGCAGACCGGCCAGGGTGGCGACGGCGATTTCGGGCGGCGTGCGTGAGCCGATGTTCAGCCCGACCGGGCGATGGACCCGGGCGATCTCGTGGTCGGGAACGTCCAAGGCCTTGAGCGCGGCGACGTGCGGGCCGGCGTGGCGCGGATTGCCGAGTACGCCGACCCACCTGGTCGGGCGGTCCAGCACGGCCTTGAGGACGTCGCCGAGCTCGGGCCGGTCGTGATCGGTGACGACGACGTCGGCGTCCGGACCGAGGTCCGGCACCGTCGTGAGGGCGTCCAAGCCGTCCCCGACGTCGGTCACCCGTGCGCCGTCCGGCTCGAACAGCACCGTCTTGAAGCCGAGGTCCTTGCCGTAGCGCAAGAGGAACGACGCCACGGGCGTCGCGAACACCGCCACCAGCAGCCGCTCGCTCATGGGCTCGTCCTCCTACAGCTCGGGTTCGGCGATCTCGAAGTATTCCGGAAGCCGGGCGGTCCCCGCGAGGCCGAAGTACCGGACCTTCCGCCGCCGCCTCAAGTGCAGGGTGTCCCGGACGGCGTCGTTGTGCACGCGCCGCGCGATGACGACGCGGTGTTCGGCGTCGGTCAGCTCCTCGGCCAGCGGCGCCGGCAGGGCCGCTCGGTCGACGCGTGCCAGTCGCAACGTCAGCTCGCTTTCCTCGGCTTCGCGATCCGGCCTCGGCGCCCGCTCGGCACGCTCGGCCAGCGCGCGCAGCTCCTCGTCACCCAGGATCGCCGCGGCCGCCCTCGCGACGACGGCGCGCCGCGCGAGGGCGGCGTCGAGCGCCGCCCAGCCCGCGTCCGTCCGGACGTGCAGCCTGTCCAGCCTGTTCGCCGTCGCGAGCAGGAAAAGCCCGCCCAGCACGACGATCGCGGCCACGAGACCACCGATCCACACCCAGGTCGTCATCGGCTGAACTCGCGTTCACCCGCGCCGACGCGCCGGGGGTCGGCGGCGATCGCGGTCTCGTACACGCGCAGCACCTGTGTGGTGACCACGGACCAGTCGAACATCGCGACCCGCTCCCCCGCGGCCGCCGCCAGCGACACCCGCCGGGCCGGGTCGCCGAGCAGTTCGCGCAGGCCGTCGGCCAGCGCCGCGGCGTCACCGGTCTCGGTCAGCATCCCGGCCTTGCCGTCGTCGAGCACCCGCCGGAACGAATCCAGCCCGCTCGCCAGCACCGGCGTGCCCGCCGCCATCGCCTCGGTCAGGATCATCCCGAAACTCTCGCCGCCCGTGTTCGGCGCGCAGTAGACGTCGACGCTGCGCAGCGCCCGCGCCTTCGTCTCGTCGTCGACCTGGCCGAGCAGGTCGATATGCGGCGCCAGCTCAGGGCCGGCCTCACGGCGGAGCTGATCGGCGTCGCCACGGCCGACGACCAGCAGGCGCAGCTCCTCGAACTCCGGCAACAGCATCCGCAACGCCTCCAGCAGTACTCCCATCCCCTTGCGGGGCTCGGTGTACCGCCCGACGAACCCGACCGTGCCACCCGCGCGCGGGTAGCCGTCCAGCGGGAGCGCGCGGGAGAAGAAGTCGACGTCGACGCCGTTGGGCACCTCGACCGCGTCGCCGCCGGCGTGTTCGACCTGGACCCTGCGGGCCAGCGCCGAAACCGCGATCCGCGCGGTGATCTTCTCCAGCAGCGGCCGCAGCACCGGCTGGAACGCCGCAAGTGTGCGCGAACGCGTCGTCGCGGTGTGGAAGGTCGCCACGATCGGGCCGTCCGCGACCTTCAACGCCAAGAGGGAAAGACTCGGCGCGGCAGGCTCGTGCAGGTGCAGGACGTCGAAGTCACCGTCGCGGATCCACCGCCGCACCCGGGCGTAGGACACGGGGCCGAACTGCAACCGCGCGACGGAGCCGTTGTACGGGATGCCGAGCGCCTTCCCCGCCGGGACGACGAAATCCGGGACGTCGGAATCCTCGTCCGCCGGAGCGAGGACGGAGACCTGATGCCCGCGTGCCAGCAACGCCTTCGCGAGATCGATGACGTGTCCCTGCACGCCGCCCGGTACGTCGAACGAGTACGGGCAGACGATCCCGATCTTCATGACCCGCGCCTGAGCCATCGGCTCAGCTCGCTTCGCCGAGGGCGGCCTGTTCCCCGGCTTCGAAGTCGGAGAGCCAGAACTTCTGCATCATGTGCCAGTCGGCGGGATGCGCGGCGATGTCCCCGGCGAAGATGTCCGCCAGCGCCTGGGTGGCCGCGGGGACCTCGGACCGGTTCGTGACCCGGATCCGCGGGTGCAGGCGGATCTGCCAGCCGTCCTCGGTGAACCAGCAGCCGGCCGGGATCAGCGCGGCGCCGGTGGTGGCGGCCAGCCTGGCGGGCCCGCCCGGCATGCGGGTCTGCTCGCCGAAGAACTTGACCGGCACGCCGGAATTCGTCAGGTCCCTGTCCCCCACCAGGCAGATCGCCTTGTTCTCCCGCAGCCGCTTGAGCAGCACGCGCATCGCGGAGCTGTCGCCGGTCAGCGGGACGATCTCGAAGCCGAGCGATTCCCGGTAGGACACGAACCGCTGGTACAGCGATTCGGGTTTCAGCCGCTCCGCGACCGTGGTGAAACCGCCGAGATAGTCCGCGAGCCAGACGCCGGCGGCGTCCCAGTTCCCGCTGTGCGGCAGCGCCATCACCGCGCCGTTGCCCTCGGCGAGGGCGGCGTCGAGGTTCTCCACCCCGGTGATCGACTGGGCGACCTTGCGGCTGACCTCCTTGTGGTCCATCGAGGGCAGCCGGAACATCTCGTGCCAGTAGCGGGCGTAGGAGCGCATCGCACGGCGGGTCAGCTCGTCGAGTTCGACGCCGTCGGCCTGCGGCACCACCCTGGCGAGATTGCGCCGCAGCTGGCGGACGCCGCCGCCGTCCCGCCGGACGGCCAGATCGGCGCCCAGCCCGAAGGTCACCGCGCCCGCCGACTCCGGCAGCCAGCGCGCGAGCCGCCAGCCCGCCGCGTAGCCGAAGTCGCTGAGCCGCTGGGAGAACCCGCTCATGCCCCGCCCTCCGCGGCGGGTGGCCCGGCCGCCTTGGCCGCCCTCGCCGCCTTGGCCACCGCGGCCGTCCGCTGCAGCAGGGTGATCACCGAAAGCACCGCGAGGAGCCAGAGCGAGATGTCCACGGTGTACGGAACGCCCAGACCGTGCAGCCCGGTTCCCACGAGGGCGATGATCAGGCGTTCCGCGCGTTCGACGAGCCCGCCGTCCGCCTCCAGCCCGGAGGCCTCGGCGCGGGCCTTGACGTACGAGATGACCTGCGCGAGCACCAGGCAGATCAGCGCGGCGGCCGCGGCAGGGCGGTTGTCGTCGTGGACGAAGCACCACCACGCGATCGCGGCGAACAACGCGCCGTCGACCAGCCTGTCGCAGGTCGCGTCGAGGACCGCCCCGAACGCCGTGCCGTACCCGCGGGCGCGGGCCATCGCGCCGTCGAGCAGGTCCAGCATCGCGAAGCCCCAGACGGTGAAGGTGCCCCACAGCAGCATGTCGTTGGGAAAGAACCCGAGCGCGCACAGCACCGCCCCGGCCGTGCCGATGACGGTCATCGCGTTCGGGGTCAGCCCGGCGCGCACGAGCACCTTCCCCATCGGGTCGGTGACGCGGGAAACGGAGGCGCGCGCGAAAATGTTGAGCATCGGTTCTTCAGGTGCACCTAAGCAGCAGGGTCGGGTGGCCGCCCGAAGCCTATCCACCCGCACCGACACTCGTCGTCGCGCCCGCCCCCGGACCGGGTTCCGGTCAGTCCGCTTTGGCCAGTTCGGCCGAGTCCCCGAGATCCGTGAAGGTCTCTTCCCGCATCGCCAGTTCCGCCTCGGCGGCGGCGCATTTCGGCGACAGCCGCCCCAGGACGGCGGCGCTGATCTCGCCGAGCGCCTTCACCTGTTCGGGGGTCAGCGGGTCGAAGAGGCTCTCGCGGACGGCCTCGACGTGCCCGGGCGCGGCCTCCTCCAGCGCGGCGAAACCCTCCGGGGTCAGCACCGCCCAGGAACCGCGTTTGTCGGTGGGACACGACTCACGGCGGACCCAGCCGTTCGCCTCGAGCCGCGCGACCGCGTGCGAGAGCCTGCTGCGTGACGCTTTCCGTGCGTCGGCCAGCTCGCTCATCCGCAGCCGCCGGTCCGGCGCCTCGGACAGGGCGACGAGCACTTCGTAGTACGTGTGGGGCATGCCCGCCTCGTGCTGAAGCTGGCCCTCCAGGTGCGCTTGCAGCATTCGCGTGGCCGCGGAGAAGTCGCGCCAGACTTTTTGCTCCTCGTCGGAGAGCCATCGGGGTTCGGACATGCCACCCATTCTACCCCTGGTTGAACGCTCAACCAAATTGCGCTACAGTCGTGGTTGAGCGCTCAACCAGACGAGGGTTCACCACGAACGCACCCAGACTTTTTGGAGATCGACTCTCATGACCACCACCGAGATCCCGGGCTACGTCGCAGGCAAGTGGACGATCGACACCGCCCACTCCGACATCGCCTACACCGTGAAGCACCTCGGCCTGGCGAAGTCCCGGGGCAACTTCACCGCCTTCACCGGTGAGGTCGTCACCGCCGACAACATCCTCGACTCGTCGGTCACCGTCGAGATCGACGCCTCGTCGGTCGCCAGCGGTGTCGACGGGCGCGACACGCACCTCAAGTCCGAGGACTTCTTCCACGTCGACGAGCACCCGGTCATCACGTTCCGCTCGACCGGCATCCGCGAGGACGGCGGCGACTACGTCATCGACGGCGAGCTCACCTGGCGCGGCAAGACCGTCCCGGTCTCGCTCGAGGCCGAGTTCAACGGCATCGGCACCAACCCGGCGAACGACAACGCCACCACCCTCGGCGTCTCGGCCACCGCGACCGTGAACCGTCGCGACTTCGGCATCGGCCCGGAGGGCAACGCCTTCCTGTCGGAGAAGGTCAAGATCGACATCGAGCTGCAGGCCGCGCTCAACGCCTGAGCCTCGCCCTCACCCCGGGCGATCACCGGCGCGCGCTAGGAACGGTCCTTTCCCTTGCGAAATTTGCCAGGGAAAGGACCGTTCATTGCATCCGGGGGCACCGAGTACATGAAGGCCCCCTTCCTCGCAGAACTGCACGCCTTCCTTGACCTTGCCGAGCACTTCCTGCAGGCGCGCGATATCCGCNGGACCTTCGACGCGCTGAACCCTTCCTCGCGTCTGGCGCGAGGAAGGGGGCCTTCATGTACTTACGATCGATCTACCAGGCACCCGCAAGCAGTTGCCGCGTCTCCCCCAGCAACTGCGGCAGCACCTTCGTATGCCCGATCACCGGCATGAAGTTCGCGTCGCCGCCCCACCTCGGCACCACGTGCTGGTGCAGGTGCGCGGCGATCCCCGCGCCGGCGATCACGCCCTGGTTCATCCCGATGTTGAACCCGTGCGCCGACGAAACCTCCCGGATGACCCGCATCGCGTGCTGGGTGAACTCCGCCACCTCGACGGTCTCTTCAGCCGTCAGATCCGTGTAGTCCGCGACATGGCGGTACGGCACGGCCATCAGATGGCCCGGGTTGTACGGGTACAGGTTCAGCACCACGTACACGGTCTTCCCGCGCGCGATGATCAGCGCGTCCTCGTCGCTCTTCTCGGGAAGATGGCAGAACGGGCAGCCCTCGTCGGGCTTCTTGGACCCCTGCACGTAGGCGAGCCGATGCGGGGTCCACAGGCGCTGCAACGCGTCCGGGACCCCCACACCGTCCTGTCCGACGACTTCAGGGCCATCGGGGCCCGTCACCGGAGTACCGCCTCCAAGCCCGCCACGGTCGGCGAAGCGTTCTCGCGGCGCTGGACCCAGCCGGCGATCGCCTCGACCGCGTCGGCCACCGGGACACCGTTGATCTGGCCGCCGTCACGGAACCGGAACGACACCGCGCCCGCCTCGACGTCCTTCGCGCCCGCCAGGAGCATGAAGGGCACCTTCTGCGTGGTGTGGGTGCGGATCTTCTTCTGCATCCGGTCGTCGCTCGCGTCGACGTTGACCCGGATCCCCTTGGCCCGCAGCGCCTTCTCGACCCCGCGCAGGTGCTCGACCTGGTCCTCGGTGATCGGGATGCCGACCACCTGGACGGGCGACAGCCACGCCGGGAACGCGCCCGCGTAGTGCTCGGTCAGCACGCCGAAGAACCGCTCGATCGAACCGAACAGCGCGCGGTGGATCATCACCGGACGCTGACGGCTGCCGTCGGCGGCGGTGTACTCCAGTTCGAACTTCTCGGGCAGCATGAAGTCCAGCTGGATGGTCGACATCTGCCAGGTGCGGCCCAGCGCGTCCTTCGCCTGCACGGAGATCTTCGGCCCATAGAAGGCGGCGCCACCGGGATCCGGCACGAGCTCCAGGCCGGAGTCCACGGCGGCGGTGCGCAGCACCTCGGTCGCCTCGGCCCAGACCTCTTCGGAACCGATGTACTTCTCTTCGTTCCGAGTGGACAGCTCGAGGTAGAAGTCGTCGAGACCGTAGTCGCGCAACAGGTTCAGCACGAAGTCCAAAAGGGACTTCAGCTCACCGGGCACCTGCTCGAGGGTGCAGAAGATGTGCGCGTCGTCCTGCGTCATGCCGCGCACTCGGGTCAGGCCGTGGATCACGCCGGACTTCTCGTAGCGGTACACGGAGCCGAACTCGAACATCCGCAGCGGCAGTTCCCGGTAGGAACGCCCGCGCGAACGGAAGATCAGGTCGTGGAACGGGCAGTTCATCGGCTTGAGGTAGTAGTCCTGGCCGGGTTTGCGGACCGAACCGTCCTCGTTGTGCTCGGCGTCGAGGTGCATCGCCGGGTACATGCCGTCGCGGTACCAGTCGAGGTGACCGGAGGTCTCGAACAGCGCGCCCTTGGTGATGTGCGGCGAGTAGACGAAGTCGTACCCGGCTTCGACGTGCCGCTGGCGCGAGTAGTTCTCCATCTCCTGCCGGATGATCCCGCCCTTGGGGTGGAACACCGGCAGCCCCGAGCCGATCTCGTCGGGGAAGGAGAACAGGTCCAGCTCGACACCGAGCTTGCGGTGGTCGCGCCGCTCGGCCTCGGCGAGGCGCTCCAGGTAGACGTCCTGCGCCTCGGTGGATTCCCACGCGGTGCCGTAGATCCGCTGCAGCTGCGGATTCTTGTCGTCGCCGCGCCAGTACGCGGCGGCGACGCGGGTGAGCTTGAACGCCGGGATGAACTTGGTGGTCGGCACGTGCGGGCCGCGGCAGAGGTCGCTCCACACGCGCTCCTTGGTGCGCGGGTCGAGGTTGTCGTAGATGGTCAGCTCGCCGCCACCGACCTCCATCACTTCGGAGGTGTCCACATCGGACTTGATGTCGACCAGTTCGAGCTTGAACGGCTCGTCGGCGAGTTCCTTCTTCGCCTCGTCGACCGAGTCGAAGACGCGACGGGAGAACTGCTGCGCGCCC
This sequence comes from Amycolatopsis coloradensis, assembly GCF_037997115.1. Taxonomy (NCBI): domain Bacteria; kingdom Bacillati; phylum Actinomycetota; class Actinomycetes; order Pseudonocardiales; family Pseudonocardiaceae; genus Amycolatopsis; species Amycolatopsis coloradensis. The sequence continues at coordinate 4,708,456 of NZ_CP150484.1, read as the reverse complement.
TTCACGATCTGCTTCATGCGCTTTTCGAGCGCCTGCAGGTCTTCCGGGGTGAACGGGGTGTCGACGGCGAAGTCGTAGTAGAAGCCGTCCTTGACCGGCGGCCCGATGCCGAGCTTGGCCTGCGGGAACTGCTGCTGCACGGCCTGGGCGAGCACGTGGGCGGCCGAGTGACGGATGACGCTGCGGCCGTCCTCGGTGTTGGCGGCGACCGCCTCGACCTCGACCTCGGACTCCGGAGCCCAGGAGAGATCGCGGAGGTTCCCCTCGGCGTCGCGCACGACGACGATCGTGTCCGGCCCCTTGGTCGGCAGCCCGGCTTCGCGGACCGCGGTGCCCGCCGTAGTGCCCGCCGGTACCACCACGCGAGGGGCGGTTGCGGCTGCTACTGACGACGGCTGGGACACGATGGACTCCTTAGTTCAATCAACTCGGATATGCGTGATGCTAGTCGTCACCCGAGACAGGGTTCACACGCATTACCCCTAACAGCACGAAGGCCTCCTTCCCATCGGAAGAAGGCCTTCGCGTGTCGAGGAACGAGGTCAGACGGTCTCGACGACCTCGTCGAAGTCCAGCCGCGGCAGGCGGTCGAACCAGGGGTTGTCGCCCGGCTTGCCGACGTTGATCACGACGAGGGACTTCCACGGCTTGTCCGCGAAGAACTCCTTGTCGATGCCCTCGGCGTCGAAGCCGGTCATCGGTCCGGCGGCCAGGCCGGCGGCGCGGACACCGATGATGAAGTAGCCGACCTGCAGCAGCGCGTTGAGCTTGGCGGTCTCGACGCGGCCCGCCTCGTCGGCGAACAGGTCCTTGGCGCCCGGGAAGTGCGGGAACGTGCGCGGCAGGTTCTCGTGGAACTCGGTGTCGGCGGCCAGCACGACGGTCACGGGCGCGGCCTCGGTCTTGGCACGGTTGCCCTCGGACATCAGCGGGGCGAGGCGCTTCTTGCCCTCTTCGGTGCGGATCACCAGCGCACGCAGCGGCTGGTTGTTCATCGACGTCGGGGCCCATTTGACCAGCTCGTAGATCGCGCGGATCTGCTCGTCGGTCACCGGCTCGTCGCTGAAGCTGTTCGCGGTGCGGGCCTCGCGGAACAACAGGTCCTGAACGTCCTGCGGGAGGTTCAAGGCTTCGGTCGGCTCAACGCTGGTGGTCATGGGTGGATCTTCCTTCCGTACGCGTCCTGTACCCGTCCCAACCTAGTTGAGCGCTGAACTATTTCTCGCTCAACTACCTCTGTGTGTGGATCCGGTCACAGGAAAGCGTCAGTAGGCACCTCGCCCCTGCACCACGGCACGGAAGGTCTTCCAAAGGATCACCAGGTCGAGGGCGAGCGACCAGTCCTCGACGTAACGCAGGTCGAGGCGGATGCTCTCCGCCCAGCTGAGGTCGCTGCGGCCACTGACCTGCCAGAGCCCGGTCAGCCCCGGCTTGACGAGGAGACGGCGGCGCGCGTCGGGGGCGTACTTCGCGGTCTCCTCGGGCAGCGGCGGGCGAGGGCCGACGAGCGACATGCGCCCGCTCACGACGTTGAACAGCTGCGGCAGCTCGTCGAGGGAGTACCGGCGAAGGAGACCGCCGACCCGGGTGACCCTCGGGTCCTTCCGCATCTTGAACAACGGGCCCGCGCCTTCGTTGTCCGCCTGGAGTTCCTGCTTGAGCTTGTCGGCGTTCGTGACCATCGTGCGGAACTTCAGCATCGTGAAGGCGTGGCCGTCGCGGCCGACGCGGCGCTGCCGGTAGATCACCGGGCCGCGGTCGTCGAGCTTGATCGCGACCGCGATCGCCAGCAGCAACGGGGAAACGAGAGTGAGGAGCAGGGCCGAACCGATTCGGTCGAGCGCCTCCTTCACCAGCCGGCGGCCGCCGGTGAACATCGGCGCGGTGACCCGCAGCAGGGGCATGCCGAGCACGCCGGAGACGTTCAGCCGGGGACCGGCGACCTCCATCAGCATCGGCGCGACCACCATCTCGGCCGAGGTGCCTTCGAGATCCCAGGCGAGCCGCTGCAGGCGTTTCGGGTTCCAGTGCTGATCGGCGGTCACGGCGACCACCCGGTAGCCGCCGCGCCGGACATGGCCCGCGAGATCGTCGAGCTTCCCGACGATCGGCACGCCTTCCACCTCACCGCTCCCCCGTTCCGCACCGGCACCGGAATACGTGCAGACGGCTTCCACCCGCCAGCCGACATGAGGATCGGCCTTGGTGCGCGCGATGAGGTCGGCGACCGTGTCGGGGCTTCCCGCGGCGAGCACCGGCAGCAGGCATTCACCGAGCCGCCTGCGCCGGTGCAGCACCTGTCTCAGCGCGTACCGCTGCAGGAACATGAAGACGGAGATCATCGGGACGACGATGAAGACCCACGGCTGCACGGCGAGCGCGCCGAAGAGCAGGCCGCCCAACGCGACCAGAACGGCGGTGGTCACCAGGCCACGCCCCAGCGTCCGATACTCCTCCGCCCCCTCGCCCAGCACACGCGGACTCCAGGCACGGCAGACCGACAACCCGAACAGGAAGGCCGCGGCGGTCCCGAGCGCGTGCATGTCGTGCGGATCGGATCGATCGATCAAGAAGGCGCTCATCACGATGAGCACGAAAGCGGTGAAAACGTCACTACCGATGACCCATGCTCGGTACCGCGATTCCCACGCCGCGTAAGGCGGCCGCGCCGACGTCGTGCCGACTGCGGCGGCTGCCCCCGCACCCCGTTGCGGGGGGAGCGGGATCGACTGAAGGTCGATGTGCTGCGGCGTCCCGTTGACGGTGGACGACGGCCGCACCGACTCTTCCATCAGACCTCCCGGAGTGGGGATTCCCGAACGCCGGATCAACACGCTGAGTAAATGAGAGCGATCTCGAAGAGTGATCGATTCTCGAGCTTTCTCAGCGGCCGATGGGGCGACACACGCCAAGGTATCGGCCACTCTCCGGCCATCGTTACAAGGATTTCCAGCCACAGCCTTGGGGAGCATCCGGCAAATGAATGCCGTGTTGATAACAACATGATGACGATGCGTAATAGACCGTATCCGCCGAACAACTACTCAAAGTAGTCACGAATTTCCCTGATTCGCGGCCACTTGGAGCACCGCGGCCCCGATCGGCCGAACAGCGCCGAAAACTCCACAGTGGACGGTTCTCGCGAGTCGGCCTCCGGTTGGTCCACTGTGGATTTCACGCCACCGGCGGGCGGCCACTCGCCGGGCGCGGCCTCCGCGAGCCGACCTACCTTGTCAATCGGTCACCGGAGTGGCGTTTCGTCACATCACGTCAGCATCACGGCGGCCCCGTCGCGGCGGCCGGACGGGCGAGCCGTCAGACCCTGTCCCACATCACCTTCCCCATGGTCTGGACCTTTCGATGGTCACTTCGTGCCGAGGATCACAAAGATGTCTCAATGGCCCGACCATGCGACATTTTCACGGCGTGACGCAAGATGTCCGATGAGTGTCCACACCGGCCGGAACGAGGTGCTTCGGAGATCTTCGAACCGTGGCGCCCCGACGGCCCGCGGCCGCGCCGAGAGATTCGGCGGCACCGGTGGCGCCGCGCGGGACGGCAGAAGTACCGCCCCCACATAACCCGCGTCCGACCTGGGGATCGAACGCCGCCGGACAGCTCACCCCGAGAATGAATCAAGGCCCCGGACCATCGGTCCAGGGCCTTCATCCGGTGGGCGATACTGGGATCGAACCAGTGACCTCTTCGGTGTGAACGAAGCGCTCTCCCGCTGAGCTAATCGCCCGCTCGCGGTGTTCCGGAGACTCTACCCCACGACTTTCGGGCGCCTGCAAACGGGTGGTTCCGCCCGACCACACTCCGCTCACCAGCAAATACGGAGCGAACAACCGCGAGCTAGTCGAGGCTGTCCCGGCCGGGGGCCGCCCGCGACGCGTTTCGACATTCGTGCGACGGTGCTATCGCGTGACGACTAAACCGCGCAGTATGTACATGTGGACTGCCTGCAGGGCGCATGTAGGGCTGCGCGTCGCGCGGGTGATGATGGGGTGGCGGAGGATGGCCCCGGGGTCCGATGACCCCGTCCGGGTGATCTGCGGCAAAACCGCGTTCCGATCAGCCGGCCGATACGTCACATCATCGCCACTCGGTTCGACCGGGCCGGGAAGGAGACGAAGGGTAGGACGATGCGCAACGATCACGTGACGCTCCGCTCGACGGCGGTGTTCGACCTCCTGGCGCCGCGGACCCCCGCGGTTCCGGTCAAGGTTGAACTGCGATACGACACACGCGACCCGTACGCGGTCGTGGCCGCCTTCCGCACCGGCCGCGCCGGCTGGGTCGAGTGGGTCTACGCGCGCGACCTTCTCGCGGACGGCCTCCTGGCCGACGCGGGCGACGGCGACGTACGCATCCGCCCCTCCGTCGAAGACCCCGAGTCCGTCCTCATCGAACTGAACTCGCCGTCCGGGCACGCCATGTTCGAGGCGTCCGCTCAGGAGCTGGCCGACTTCCTCGACCGGACCTACGACGTCGTACTCCCGGGCAACGAGCACCTGTGGGTCGACGTCGACGACGCCCTGACCCACCTGATCCCCAACGATCTGGCCTGATGACAGCCTTGCGAACAGCAAGTGGCACCCCGGTTGCAGGGCCGTTTTCGGGATCGGATAGTGTTCACACACACCACGGCGACGGGGTGAGGAACAGAACCACGAGGTTCTGAGCTTCAGCCAAACCGAGGATGTGCGGATGTAGCGCAGCTGGTAGCGCATCACCTTGCCAAGGTGAGGGTCGCGGGTTCGAATCCCGTCATCCGCTCGGAAGGCCCTCTCGGGCCTGACACGGTGGAGTGGCCGAGAGGCGAGGCAACGGCCTGCAAAGCCGTGTACACGGGTTCGAATCCCGTCTCCACCTCGCGCGATTAGCTCAGCGGGAGAGCGCTTCCCTGACACGGAAGAGGTCACTGGTTCAATCCCAGTATCGCGCACCATCTGTTTTCGCAGGTCAGAAGCCCTGCTCCTCCTCGGAGGGGCGGGGCTTCAGTCGTTCAATGGCGATGAAAAGGCGATGGCCTTCGGAGCCGTCTCCAACTGCCCCATTTCGCCGGGCCTGTTGAGAGTGGGATCTGCGGCGAGGGTTTCCAGCGGCCGCACGCCGCGGTCCCGGAGGTGTCCTTTCGCCCGGGCCAAATTCGCGGCGGCCCATAGGCGGTCGGTGGCGTCGAGGCCGCGGTCCATGGCCAGAGCTTCGAGCGGTCTCGATATCCGTTCATCTGTACCAACGCGCCGGCCGCCTGAAGGCGGCCGGCAGCGAGAGTCGGCGCGACGGCAAGGACAAGGTTCGGGAGGATCCGGACGAGCAGACGCCGGATGACGCGCGGCTGAGCCATGTCGAGCTCGTAGCCTCCGCGCATAGCTGATCACTTCACCGCCGGAGCGCGCCCACCACGTGCCACAGGTTCTCGTCACCCGTCGACATGCCACAGTTTGAGCAGCGGTTCTGCACCGCGCACAGCATCTGCCGATCGCCGGACGCCTCCCGGAACACCGGTACGGCCCGGTGAAGGTGCGGCCCCGCGGGGAGACCGGCGAGCCCTGCACCCACGATCACGACGTCGGTTCATACCCGGCCATCGGCGACGTCTCCCGCTCGCAAGGCATAGCGCCGCTCGGCGTAGGCGAGGTCGTCCCGCCAGAGACGCGCGGACGCACGGCGCATCAGGGGCCGCAGAGCCGGTGCGATCCGGGCGGCCTTGGCGAAACCGGGCCGGTCGGACGTGGCTATCGTCGCCTCGATCACGGCGGTACGCGGTCGTCCGTCGGGGCCGTTCCCGAGCGGCGTGGCATGGGTTTCGACCACGCTGCCCGCGCCTTCGCCGTCGACGATGGTCATCAGCACCGTGCGCGGCTCGGGGCAGGTGAACTCGGCGATCACCGGCACGCCCAGTTTCCCGGCGAGCCGGAAGGTCACTTCGACGACGAACTTGTCCTCGGCGTCGGCGACGTCGTTCCCTTGTGGAGCCGACAGGACCTTCAGCCGGGTGAACGAGTACGGATGGAACCACGCGCCGTGCCAAGGATCGAGCCGGTTCGCGACGACGTCCACCGGTTCGCAGGTCCCGGTCAGCGTCGCGACCGCGTCGATGGCGACGTCGCCTCGCGGACGGACCGGCACGATCGGCCGCTCCGTGGGGCTTTCACCACCGAAGCGGTCGAGGCGAACCCAGGCGAGCACTCCGTCGTCATGGGACGGCAGCCGTGACCAGCCCGGCCGCTCGGGCCCGATCCGCAATCCGTGCCACCGGCAGACCAACTCTCCACAATGGATACGAGCCTGCTCGAGCGGAGCACCGAGATGCGGGCAGGCACCCGGGCCGATGACCAGGTCACCATCCGGACCACGCCAGGCCACCAGTTCCCGGCCACCGGCACGCAGCCCCAGTGGCTGATCCGCGCCGATCTCACGACTGGCCGCGACGACGAACCAGTTGCCCGCCGGACGGGCGTCGGCGCGTTTGACCGCGGCGTCGATCAGCGCGGGGCCGCATTCGCGGTAGGTCGGTTCCTGCCGGGCCCAAGCCGGTTCCCGGAACGGCTGGACCGGCCACTTCGCCGGCCAGCGCTCGACCACCTGCCGCCTGAGATCCACCGGAAACCCTCCTGCCGCGCGTTCTCTGCCGGAACTATCCATGCCCAGCAATCCTCAGGCACTTGAAGCGATCTCGCAACGGTTCAGGCTTTGAAGCGGGCGGCGACGACCTCCAGCGCGGTGGTCAGATCGTTGACCCAGGGCGCGCCATGAACGTTGAGTCCCTCCCAGCCGGGACCGGCGACGACGACCTCGGAACCGTGCCGCTGCAGACGCTCACACAGCAGGACGTCGACGGTGCTGGCGGACATGGACCACAGCACCACCAGCGCCGGATCCAATCTGGACGCCAGACCGGCCAAGGTCTCCGCGGGCACCATCTGCCCGAGGTAGACGGCGGGGACACCGATCTCCGCCAGGGACGCCCGGAGAACCTCGACCGGCAGGCTGTGGCGCTCCTCCGGGCAACAGGCGATGAGTACTCCGCGTTCAGACGGCGCGGTGGTGAATCGGGCGACGTAGCGTTGCAGTGCCAGGGAAACCTCGGTGGTGAGCGCCCATTCCGACTCGAAGCACACGTCACCCCGGGACCAGCGGCCTCCGAGGCCACGCAGGATCGGCAGCAACACGTCGGCCCACGTCGCCGCCGCGCCGATCGCGTCGAGGGTCTCGTCCAGCAACGCCGCGATGGAAGCGAACTCAAGGTCTTCCGCGGCCTGCTCGAGTTCGCCGACCAGCCTGTCGACGGGTACGTCCGGGACCGTCTCACCGGTACCGGAGAACGCCGCCGCGGCCGCCTCGCGGGCGGGAATCCCCCGGTCGATCAGCCGCTGCATATGCTGCAACCTGCGAACATCCGCGTCCGAGTAACGGCGGTGACGCCCGCCTGCGCGAAGGGTGGGGCCGACCCCGTAACGCGAATCCCAGGTCCGGAGCGTGACCGGCGAGACGCCCAGCATCTCGGCGACCTTGCCGGGGGTCCACGAACCGCCGGCTCGGGGGCCGCCAAGGCCGCTCATCTCGTCGACGTCCATCCGTTCCACATTTCCGGTGCCAGTGCCCGCTCGCAGGGCTATCACTGCGGGCAGCTTACGAGGTCACCGGACGTGGGCAGGCGCATACCGTCCCCGGAACGAAGAGCGCCCGGCGGCGCCATGGAGGGGCCCAAGGGAAGGACCGGTCCACACCAGGCGCCGCCGGGCATCCGGAGCCAGGCGCGAGGGGGCGCCGGGCTCCTGAGGGTGGCGGGGACCGGGCCACTCTCGTCCGCAAGACGGTCTTTCTTCGATCCGCGAGCGATCCGGGTTTGAGCCGGGAAATCCCGGGCAACCCACGATTTCCTTGCTCTATCAGCCGACACCACTCGAGTTGCGGGCGTACCGCCGGATCTAGTAGACAAGGTACACCAGACATGAAACGGTTATGAAACGAAATCACCGGATCGGCGGAGGGAAGGCGGATGGCGTCGACCATGGCGGCGGGAACGGTGCCGTCGAAGGAGGCGCAGGTCGCCTGGCTGGACGCTTTGGGCGGGCGTTGTCTTGCCGAAGCCCACGGTTTCGTCGAAGCACGGGCCGCCGAGCACTTTTCCGGCCGTGGCGAGGGCGAACTCGCGGAAACCGTCCTCCCTCAGTTCCTCGCCGGAGGGAAATTCCTCCGGCCGATGTTCGCCTATGTCGGCTGGCGATGCGGAGGCCCGGAATCGGACGCCGCCCTGCGGGCCGCGTCGAGCTTGGAGTTGCTCCATTGTTTCGCACTGGCGCAGGACGACGTCATGGACGCCTCGGCGCTGCGGCGGGGCCGTCCCGCGCTGCACGTGCGGTTCGCGCGGTGGCATGCCGAACAGGGGTGGAGTGGCTCCGCCGACCGGTTCGGCGAATCCGCGGCGACGCTCGCCGGTGACCTTTTCCTGGTCTGGTCGGAGCAGCTGCTCCGGGAGTCCGGTTTGGACGCGGAAACGCTGTCGCGCGGCTGGCCCCGGTACGACGCGATGCGCGCCGAGCTGGCGGTGGGCCAACTCGCCGATCTGGTGAACGACGCCCGGACGCTTCCCGGCTGGGACGCGCTGCTCGACGTGCTGCGCCGGAAGTCCGGCAACTACACCGTCCGCAGGCCGCTGGAGTTCGGCGCGGCGCTGGCGGGCTGCGGTCCGGACGTCATGGCCGCCCTCGCCGAGTACGGCGGCCTGGTCGGCGAGGCGTTCCAGTTCATGGACGACCTGCTCGGTGTCTTCGGTGATCCCGCGGTCACCGGCAAACCCGCCGGCCAGGACCTCCGCGATCGCAAGGCGTCCAGCGTCGTGGTACTCGCCGTGGAGATGGCCGACCGGCGGCAGCGTGACGAACTCGGCGAACTGCTGAACCTGACCACGGTCGACGACGACGCGGTGTCCCGCTGGCGCGAGTTGATCACGGCGACCGGCGCACGCGAACGCCTCGGCGAACTCATCCGGGAACGTGCCGACAAGGCGCTCGCGGTCATCGACCCAGCCGTCGTCCCCCGACAGTCCGCGGACGCGCTGGCCGTCCTCGCCACCCGGTGCACGGAGCGCGACCAGTGAAAACGGTACTGGGTCGGACGGACCGGATCGTCGTCGTGGGAGCGGGGTTGTCGGGGCTGGCGGCCGCATTGCACCTGGCGGGTCGCGGGCGCGAGGTCGCCGTCCTCGAACGCGACCCGGGCCCCGGTGGCCGCGCGGGGCGCGCCGAACGCAAGGGCTATCTGCTCGACACCGGCCCGACGGTCCTGACCATGCCGTCGATCCTGCGGGACACCTTCGGCGCCGTGGGCGCCGAACTGGACAAGGAACTGCCGCTCACCCGGCTCGACCCGGCCTACCTGGCACAGTTCGCCGACGGCAGCACCCTGCCCGTGCACACCGACGCCGCGGCGATGACGGACGCGGTACGCGGGTTCGCCGGGCCTGCCGAGGCCGCGGGCTACCTCCGGCTGCGCGACTGGCTGACCCGGCTCTACCGCACCGAGTTCGGCCGGTTCATCGACTCGAACATCGACTCACCGCTGGGCATGCTCAACCCGGATCTGGCCCGTCTGGTGGCGCTGGGCGGATTCCGGCGGCTGGACCCGAAGATCGGGTCTTTCCTGTCCGACGAGCGGCTGAAGCGGGTGTTCACCTTCCAAGCGCTCTACGCGGGCGAGTCGCCCATGCGGGCGCTGGCGCTGTACGCGGTCATCTCCTATATGGACACTGTCGGCGGCGTGTACTTCCCGCCCGGCGGGGTCGCGGCACTGCCCCAGGCGCTCGCCCGGGTCGCCGCCGAGAACGGCGTCACCTTCCACTACGGCGACCCCGTGCGCACGCTCGAACGCGACGGCAGCCGGATCCACGCGGTCCGCACGGCCGCCGGCGAACGCCATCCATGCGACGCCGTCGTCCTCACGACCGAGCTACCCGAGAGCTACCGGCTGCTCGGCCGAGCTCCGACGCGGCCTGTTCCGCTGCGGCCCGCGCCGTCGGCGCTGATCGTGCACACCGGCGGCCCCGATACCCGGCCCGATGTCGGGCACCACACCATTTCCTTCGGACACGGGTGGCGCTCGACCTTCGACGAACTCATCACCACCGGCCGCCGCATGAGCGACCCGTCCCTGCTGATCACCCGGCCGACCGCGACCGATCCGGGCCTGGCACCGCCGGGCCGTCAGCTCTACTCGATCCTCGCGCCGGTCCCGAATCTCGACCGGGGCCCCGCGGATTGGGCCGCCGAAGCCGGACCGTACGCGGAGGAGATCCTCGCCGTCGCGCGGCAGCGGCTCCTGCCGGATTTCGAACCCGAGTTCACCGAGGTCATCAGCCCCGCCGACTGGGCCGACCGCGGGCTCGTGGCCGGAACGCCCTTCAGCTACGCCCATTCGTTCGTCCAAACCGGACCGTTCCGGCCCCGAAACCTCCCGCGTGGCACCGAAAACGTCGTCCTCGCCGGAGGTGCGACGGTGCCGGGAGTAGGTGTGCCGACCGTGCTGATCTCCGGCAGGCTGGCCGCCGACCGGATCACCGGCGTGCCCGGACGCCGCTCGCGCGTCGTCGACCTGGCCACGGAGGCGAGCCGATGACCCGACGCGAACTCGACGCCGCCGAAATCCACGATCCGAGCCTGCGAGCCGCGTACACCTGGTGCCGCGACGTCAACGCCCGGCACGGCCGGACGTACTTCCTGGCGACCCGCATGCTGACCCCCGCGCAACGGCCCGCCGTCCACGCGCTCTACGGATTCGCGCGATGGCTGGACGACATCGTCGACGAGCCCGACGCGGACGCCACCCCGGAGTCCCTGGCCACACGACTGTCCGAAGTGGAGGATCGGTTTCTCGCCGACCTGACCGCGGGCACCAGTGACGATCCCCTGCTGACGGCGGTGATCGACACGGCGGCCAGGTACGAGCTGGAGGAACCGCTCTTCCGCGACTTCTTCACATCGATGCGGATGGATCTGAGCGTCACCGACTACGCCACCAGGCACGATCTCGACGATTACGTGCGCGGCTCGGCGGAGGTGATCGGCCTGCAGGTGCTTCCGATCCTCGGCACGGTCACGCCCCGCGAAGAGGCGGCACCGCGCGCCGCCGCGCTCGGCAAGGCCTTCCAGCTGACCAACTTCCTCCGCGACGTCGCCGAGGACTTCGCGCGCGGCCGGGTCTATCTGCCCGCCGACGAACTCAAGGAACACGACGTCGACCGCGAACGGCTCTCCTGGTGCGCCGAGCACGGCCGAGCCGACGTCCGCGTGCGGGCCGCGATCAAGGAACAGATCGCGGTGACCCGGCGCGTCTACGCCGAAGCGCGGCCGGGAATCGCGATGCTGCATCCGGTCTCACGCCCCTGCGTGGCCACCGCCGCGACCCTGTACGGGGAGATCCTCGACCGGATCGAAGACGCCGGCCACGACGTCTTCGCCGGCCGGGCGACGGTGTCCCGGCGCCGCAGGCTCGAGGTCGCCTGCGGCGCGCTCGCCCGTGCACAGTGGGCTCGGACGCGGCATCCCGCCCCCGCTCCCCCTTCGGCGGTGGGCTGAGTGGGCAAGGTCGAATACCTGGTCGTACTGGCGGCATGCGTCCTGGTGACGCTCCCGTTGGAAATCGCAGGCGCCCGCGTCTACCGGCAGCCGAAACGCCTCGCCCGCGCGCTGCTCCCGGTGGCCGTGGTCTTCCTCGTGTGGGACGCGCTGGCGATCGCCGGTGAGGTCTGGAGTTACGCGCCCGGATTCGTCACCGGCGTCCGCGCGCCGTTTTCCCTTCCACTGGAAGAGATTCTGTTCTTCGTCGTGATCCCGATCTGTGGGGTGCTGACCTACGAAGCGGTCCAGCTCACCCTCACCGCGGTCCGGCGCCGAGGGAAACAGGTGGTCCGGCGATGATCCCTTGGGGTTACACCGTTCCGGCCGTCGCCTCGGTGATCGTGGTCGTACTGTTCGAGCTCGCCGTGCTGAAAACCGGGCTGTTCCGCAAACCCGCCTACTGGTTCACCATGGCTATCGTCACCGGCTTCCAGATCCCCGTCGACGGCTGGCTGACGAAGCTGTCCGCACCGATCGTCCTCTACGCGCCCGAACACATCACCGGCTGGCGGTTTCCCTGGGACATCCCGGTCGAAGACTTCCTCTTCGGCTTCGCGATGGTGACCGCCGTGCTGCTGCTGTGGGAACGAGCCCGATCACGAGAGGAAGCGCGATGAACGCCATGGCGCGGGACGGTTTGCCGCGCGATACCGTGCCTTCGGCCTTCGACACCGAAGCCCGGTTCTACGACCGCCTCGTCGGCGCGAATCCCGGCTACCACGAACACTTGCGCCTTTCGGCCCGGCGGCTCGCCCTTCCCGCGGAGGCATCTGGACCGCGGGTGCTGGACGCCGGCTGCGGAACCGGCGCGTCCACGGCGGCCCTCCTGTCCGTGCTGCCGAACGCCCGGATCACCGCCTTCGACGCGTCCGGCGAAATGCTGGAGCGGGCCCGGAGCAAGACCTGGCCCGACCGCGTCGAATTCGTGCACACACCGGTCGAGGAGCTGGCCGGGATCCACGGTCCGTTCGACGGCATCCTGGCGGCGTACCTGCTGCGTAATCTCACCGACCCGACCACGCAGCTGCGACGGCTTCGCGGACTGCTCCGGCCGGGTGGGCGGATCGCGGTGCACGAGTACTCCGTCCGCGATTCCCGGCGCGCCCGCTGGGTCTGGAACACCGTCTGCGCGGGTGTGATCATCCCGCTCGGGAAGCTCACCACCGGCGACGCCACGCTCTACCGTCATCTCCGCCGCAGTGTCCTCGAATTCGACGGCGTCACCTCACTCGCCCGGCGCCTCACCGACGCCGGCTTCACCGGCGTCCACACCGCGACCGTCGGCGGCTGGCAGCGGGACATCGTCCACACCGTCGTCGGCACCGCGCCCTCGGAGACGGTGTGACCGGCCCCAGGGACCGCCGCCGCGTCACCCGGCCGGCCCCGCCAGGGCTGGCCGACGCCGGACTGCTCGGACGGCGTCCCACCGCCGCGATCGTGGGCGGCGGCATCGCCGGGCTCACCGCGGCGACCGGACTGGCCGAACGCGGCGTCGCCGTCACCGTCTTCGAACGCGAGGGCCATCTCGGCGGCCGGGTCGGCGGTTGGCGGGAACAGCTGGCGGACGGCACCGCGGTGACCATGAGCCGGGGTTTCCACGCGTTCTTCCGCCAGTACTACAACCTGCGCGCCCTGCTCGCGCGCACCGATCCGCGGCTGGACCGGCTCACCCCGCTGACCGACTACCCGCTGTTGGACGCACACGGCCGCATCGACACCTTCGCCGGGCTTCCGCGCACCCCGCCGTGGAACGCGGTGGCGTTCGCCTGGCGTAGCCCGACCTTCACCCGCAAGGATCTGCTGCATCTCAGCGGCCGCGAGGCGTTGCCGCTGGCGACGGTCAGCGTGCCGGAGATCTACCACCGGCTCGACCGCACCGACGCCTCGACCTTCCTCGAAGCGATCAACTTCCCGCCCGCCGCCAAGCACCTCGCGTTCGAGGTCTTCTCCCGCAGCTTCTTCGCCGACCCGCGCGACCTGTCGGCCGCCGAGCTGGCGACCATGTTCCACCTGTATTTCCTGGGCTCCAGCGAAGGTCTGGTCTTCGACGTACCGACCGAGCCGTTCCCCCAAGCGCTCTGGGACCCGCTCGCGAGCTATCTCACCGGCCGCCGCACCGACATCCGCACCGGCACGACGGTGACCGGCCTCGGCCGGACCCCGGAAGGTTTCGCCATCGAATCAGGCGGCCGGACAGAGAACTTCGACGGCGTGGTCCTCGCCTGCGACGTCTCCGGGCTGCGCGAAATCGTCGCCGCTTCACCGGATATCGGCACCGAGGCCTGGCGAGCCGACGTCGGCGGTTCGCGTACCGCCCCGCCCTTCCTGGTCCGGCGGCTCTGGCTCGACCGCCCGGTCGCGTCGCATCGTTCACCGTTCCTCGGCACCGGAAGCATCCCGCCGCTGGACAACATCAGCCTGCTCGACCGGTACGAGGGAGAAGCCCGGCTCTGGGCCGCCCGCACCGGCGGATCGGTCGTCGAACTGCACGCCTACGCGGCCACCACCGAGGACTCGAGCGGGTTGGAGAAGGCACTGGAAAGCCGCCTCCACGAGATCTACCCGGAGACCCGAGACGCCCGCGTCGTCGGCGACATCACGTTGTGGCGCGAAGACTGCCCGCTGTTCGGCGTCGGCGACTTCGCCCGACGGCCCACGGTGGAAACCCCGGACGCGGCCCTCGCGCTCGCGGGCGACGGCATCCGGATCGACCTCCCGGTCGCCCTCATGGAACGCGCGGCCGCCACCGGCTGGACCGCGGCGAACACCCTTCTCGGGCACTGGGGCCTTGCCGGGCACCCGATCCGCTCGGTCCCCAACCACGGCCGGATCCGTCTGCTGAACCGGCTGGCCGCCTCGAAGTCCGACTGAACGCCTAGGGCGTGGGTGCCCACAGGGCGCGGCGAACCCACCGGCGCGTCTGATAATCCTCTGCGGTGGCGAGCGGGAATCAGTGTGGTGCCTCGCGATGCAGAGCGAAGCCCCCGTACTGGACCGTGCTCGGGCCTTGCGACAGCGCCCCGCGGCTCTCCCGGGTGGCAGTGCCGGAGCATTGACTTTCGCCGTTGACTTGGCGGAGTGACCCGGCTGCACCGCAGAGGACGCCGTGCCCTGGCTCCCTTGGCCGGGATGGGTGTCGGCGAGGCGCCGACATCGGACCCCGGAGCGCCGAGGGCACGAGCGAGTTCGTGCCCGTTCCGTCAGCCACACGACTCGAACTGCTCGGCCTCACGCTCGGCGATCGCACCACGCACGGCGGTCGCGGTGAAGGCCAACGCGGCGGCGGCGACAGCGGCCAGAGCGGCCAGGCCCAGTGCGTACGAGCCCAACGCGCCGTACAGGGCGCCCATCACCAGTGGCGGCACGAATCCGCCCAGACCACCTGCTGCGCCGACGATCCCGGTGACCGAACCGACCTTGTTCCCCGGTGCCAGCAGCGCGACGAGCGCGAAGACCGCGCCACTGCCGGCGCCGAGCGCGGCGGCCATGGACAGGAAGGTGATCGTGCCGACCGGCATCAGGGCCGGGGTGAACGCCGTGACCGCGGCCGCGGCGGTGACCACCGCGAATACTCCGGCCAAGACCCGCACCGGTCCGATACGGTCGGACAGCCACCCGCCCACGGGGCGCATCAGCACGGCCAAGAGCACGAAGCCGGCCATCCGGTTGGCAGCGTCGGCCTGCGTAAGCCCATAGGCAGCCTTCAGATAAGCGGGCAGATAGACGGAAAACGCCACGTAGCCACCGAAGGCGACCGCGTACAGCGCCGATGCCTGCCACGTGATGGGCAGGCGTGCCGTGTCGGCCAAGCGGCGGAGGGCAGACTCGGTCGGCACCGTCCGGCCTGGTGCGTCCCGCAGCAGCAGGAACGCGGTGATGGCGTAGAGAGCCAGTACGACGGCGGTGAGCACGAACGGTGTCGCCGCTCCGCCGGCGTCCACGAGCGGCACGGTGGTCAAGGCACTGATCGCGGTACCGCCCATGCCCGCCCCGAACACGCCGATCGCCAGTCCACGTCGCTGTGGCGGGAACCAGGCGTTGACGAACGGCACCCCCACGGCGAACGCTGTACCGCCGATACCGAGGAAGAATCCGCCGACCAGCAGGGCCGCCAGCGAGGTATTCCCCACCAGGCCGAGGAAGAGCACCGGAACGATTGTCGCCGCCGAGACCAACGGGAACATCACGCGCCCGCCGTACCGGTCGGTCAACGCACCAACGGGGATCCGCCCGACCGAGCCGACCACGACCGGCACGGCGACCAGCAGCGCCTGCTGGAACGCGCTCAGCCCGAGGTCCTCTTTGAACAGTGGGCCGAGTGGGCTCAGCAACGCCCACGCCCAGAAGTTCACCGCGAAACCCACGGTCGCGATCGCCAGCATGAGCATCCGCCGACCGGCCGGTGGTCCGCCGTCGTTCTCGTCCTTGTTGCCCATGGCCGGATCCGTACCCGGCGTTGTCACGTGCGTCGTCATGTCGCCTCGGACGTTCTCGTCGTAAGTAGTGGACAGCTCAAGGATGCGAACCGAACCGGCTGATCGACAGAGATCGACGGTCCCGTCCTCGCGGGCCGAACGTCCCTTTCGGCGGAATCGCCGTCCGGCTTTCCTTGACGGCGTGGACGAAACACCTCGGACCGACCTCGCGCCACCGACCGCGGCGCGCCCGCGAGGGCCGTTGTTCGTGTGGGCCAACGCGGTGGTGCTGGGCTGGCTGGCCGTCGCCGTCGTGCTGTCGGCCGCGCACCAAGTGCTCGGCTTGCCGGGCTGGGTCGCGCTGCACGCCCTGCTGCTGGGTGCGGTCACCAACGCCATCTTGATCTGGTCCGAACACTTCGTGGTGACGCTGTGCCGCGCACCGGCCCCACTCGCCCGACGGGTGGCGGCCGGACTGACGGCGCTGAACCTTTTCGTGGTCACCGTGCTCGCCGGAGTCACGACGAACGTGTCCGTGATGACCGGTGCCGGCGCCGCGGGCATCTGCGTGATCGCCGCCGTGCACACCGTTTTCCTGGTGCGTACCTACCGAAAGGCGCTTCAGCGCCGGTTCGGCCACCTCATCTGCTTCTACGCCTCGGCGAGCGTCGCGCTACTGGCCGGCGCCGTCACGGGTGCGGCGCTCGGCACCGGGGCCGCGACCCCGATCTGGTACTCGCGCCTGTGGGGTGCGCACGTCCACCTGACATTGTTGGGCTGGGTGGGATTCGCGGTGCTGGGCACCCTGTTCACCCTGTGGCCGACCACGCTCGGCATCCGGATCGCCGACGGCACCGCTTCGTTGGCGCGTCGCGCGCTCCCGGTGCTGGCGGTGGGACTGGTCCTCACCGTGGGCGGCATTCTCGCGGCGAGCCGATGGCTGACCCTCGCCGGTCTCGTGTGCTACGCCGCCGGTGTCGGTGTCGCGATGATCCCGCTCGTTCGTGCGCTCGGCACCCGCCGTCCGCGAGGTCCGGCGGCGTGGATGCTGGCCGCGGCCATCGGATGGCTGGGCGTGGCGGTCCTGATCGAGGGCGTCCGGTTGCTCCTGGCCGGATCGATCGACGCCCTCCCGGACGTGGTCGGCGCCGTGGTGCCGGTGTTCGTACTCGGCTTCACCGTCCAGGTGCTGGTCGGCGCGCTGACCCAACTTCTGCCCGTTGTGCTGGGCCGTGGTCCGGCCGAGCACAAGTCCCTCTCCGCGTCATTGGCGCGAGGCTGGCAGGTGCGCATCCTCCTGACCAACCTGGCCGTCCCTCTCGTCGCCGGGGACTGGCCGCGGCCACTGCCGCAGATCGGCTGGGCGTTCGGCGCGCTGGGCGTCGGAACCTTCGCCGTGCTCGCCCTGCGCGCCGCGATTCCGGTGGCCCTGCGTGGCGCGGCGACCACGGTCCAAGCGCCGGACCGGCCGAGCCCGTCATCGGGCACCACGACCGGGATCGCCGCCGGGCTGGCCGTGGTCGTGCTAGCCGTGGCACTGGCCGCCACCGGCACCGCAGAAGCCCCGAGTACACCGGTTTCCGGTGCGGCGCACACCGTCGAGGTGACCATGAGCGCGATGCGGCTTCGACCGTCCACTGTGGATATCCCGCCGGGCACCCGCTTGGTGCTGCGCGTGACCAATCAGGACTCGATGCCTCACGACCTGCGCGCGGACAGCGGACAACGCACACCTCGGCTCCGGCAAGGCGAAACCGCGCTGCTCGACCTCGGCGAGATCCAAGGCGACCACCAGGCCTGGTGCGACGTCGCCGGACACCGCGCGGCAGGGATGACCATGACCATCCGCACCTCCCCCGCCGCCGCGGACACCGGCCGAGACCACCGGGCAGGTCACGATCCGGGCACCGGGGCCGGTCTGGACCTGGGTGCCACACCCTCACCGGGCTGGACGCCTCATGATGCCCGGCTCGCGCCGCCGGCGGGAACCCTGCACCGGGTCGAGCTCCATGTCACCGAACAGGACGTGGAGGTCGCGCCCGGAGTCCGCGAGCGACGGTGGACGTTCGGCCGGACGGCACCCGGCCCCGCGTTACACGGGCGAGTGGGCGACCGGTTCGAGATCACCCTCGTCAACGACGCCACCATGGGCCACGGCATCGATTTTCACGCCGGAGCGCTGGCTCCCGATCAGCCGATGCGCACCATCGGCCCTGGCGAGCGCCTGGTCTACCGGTTCACCGCGCACCGCGCGGGCGCCTGGCTCTATCACTGCTCCACGATGCCCATGTCCCAGCACATCGCCAACGGCATGTACGGCGCGGTCGTCATCGATCCGCCCGGTCTGCCCGCCGTCGACCACGAGTATCTGCTCGTCTCCTCCCAGCTCTACCTCGGCGGTCCCGACAGCGACCAGCATGTCGCCAAGATCCACACGGGACGACCGGACGGCTGGGTGTTCAACGGCATGGCCGCCCAGTACGACCACGCGCCGCTCACCGCACGGTCCGGCAGGCGCGTCAGGATCTGGCTGGTCAATGCCGGGCCCGGCGACGCCACCGCCTTCCACGTCGTCGGCGCCCAGTTCGACACCCTCTACAAAGAGGGCACCTGGCTTCTCCGACCCGGAGACCCCGGCGGCGCCCAGGTGCTCGACCTCGCCCCGGCCCAGGGCGGCTTCGTCGAACTGTCCTTCCCCGAACCCGGCCACTACCCGTTCGTGGACCACGACATGCGTCACGCCGAGAACGGCGCCCATGGTCGGTTCACCGTCACGGAGCCTCCACAGTGATCGACATCTGGACCATCGTGCGGTTCCTGCACGTCCTCGGCGCCATCATCTGGGTCGGCGGGCAACTCACCATCACCGTCGTCGTGCTGCCGCCGGTACGGCGTCTGCTCGGCCTCGCCGAACGGACCGAAGTCCTGCGGACCGTGGGCAAACGCTTCGCGCTGATCACCGCGGCCTTGTTCCTCCCCACCCAGATCACCACCGGTGTGCTGCTGGCGTGGCGGAATGGGGTCACCTGGGCCGCGCTCGCGGAACCCGGCTACGGCCGCGTCCTGGCCGCGAAGCTGATCCTGTTCACCCTGGTCATGGCCGCGGCCACGGTGCACGGCATCGCGCAGGCCAAGCACCGGCCCGCCGCCGCACGAGCCGCGTCCATCACCGCGCTCGTCGGCTCGCTCGGCGTGATCCTGCTGGCCACCGGCCTGGTCGAACGGTAGCCGGCAGGACGGGACCGAAGGTCCCTCAGTGCGGGACGTTCGCCTGGTGATCGGCGCCCGGCTTTCGCCGAACATAGGTCATGCCCTACCGGTCACCCGCCCTTGTCCCCGGTGTCCGGACCACTCGAAGGAGTCGCGTCCCCGTGTCTTCCCAACCTGCCCCTGCGAACGACCACGTTCCCGGCCACGGGCCGCTGCTCGGTGCTCGTCGTTTCCTGACCAAGGAGACGGTCGGTGACCACGGACGGACGCTGCATCAGATCGATTCCGGTGCCTGGGAGTCGTTCTACCGCGACCGATGGAGCTACGACCGGGTCGTGCGGTCGACCCATGGCGTCAACTGCACCGGTTCGTGCTCGTGGAACGTCTTCGTCAAGGACGAGCTGATCACCTGGGAACACCAGGCGACCGACTACCCGACCACAGGCCCGGACAGCCCGGACTACGAACCCCGGGGTTGTCCGCGCGGCGCATCGTTTTCCTGGTACGAGTACTCGCCTTCCCGTGTCCGGCACCCCTATGTGCGCGGCTCGCTGATCACGATGTTCCGCGCGGGCCTGGGGCGGTTCGGCGATCCGGTCGCGGCGTGGGCGGATATCGTCGAGGACCCGCGCAAGGCGTCCGTCTACAAAGGACAGCGTGGCCGCGGCGGTTTCGTGCGTGCCTCGTGGGACGAGGTGACCACCATGGTCGCCGCCGCGCATGTGTACACCACAAAGACCCACGGGCCCGACCGGGTCGTCGGGTTCTCGCCGATCCCCGCGATGTCCATGGCGTCGTTCGCGGCGGGGACCCGCTACCACGCGTTGCTGGGCGGCACGCTGCTGTCGTTCTACGACTGGTACGCCGACCTGCCGATCGCCTCGCCCCAGGTGTGGGGCGACCAGACCGACGTCCCCGAGGCCGGCGACTGGTGGAACTCCACCTACCTGGTCATGTGGGGTTCCAACATCCCGGTCACCCGCACCCCGGACGCCCACTTCCTCGCCGAGGCCCGCTACCGCGGCACCAAGGTCGTCGCCGTCAGCCCCGACTACGCCGACAACGTCAAGTTCGCCGACGACTGGGTCGCCCCGCGGCCGGGCACCGACGGGGCACTGGCGATGGCCATGGGCCACGTGATGCTCACCGAGTTCTTCCGCGACCGCCAGGTCCCCTACTTCACCGACTACGTGCGGTCCTACACCGACCTGCCCTTCCTGGTGACGCTTCGCGAGCGGGAGCCGGGCGTCTACGTCGCAGAACGATTCCTCACCGCCGCCGACCTCGGCGACGAAGATCCAGGTGCGCAGCACAAAACCGTTCTGCTCGACAACGTGTCCGGCGCCCCGGTGGTGCCGGGCGGGTCGCTGGGATTCCGCTACGGCCCCGAGGGCGAAGGCCGGTGGAACCTCGACCTCGGCGACGTCGTGCCCGCGCTCGGCGTGCTCGATCACGCCACCGGGCAGGTCCCCGTGGACCTCGCGCGGTTCGACATCGGCGAGACCGAGGGCGGCGCCACCATGCGCCGCGGTGTCCCGGTCAAGCGCGTGGGCGACCACCTCGTCACCGGCGTCTTCGACCTCGTCATGGCCCAGTACGGCGTCCGTCGCGGCGACCTGCCCGGCGAATGGCCCACCGGGTACGACGACGCCGACGCCCCGCACACGCCCGCGTGGCAGGAGCGGCTCACCGGTGTTCCCGCGGCGATGGCGGCCAAGATCGGGCGCGAGTTCGCCCGCAACGCCGAGCGCAGCCGTGGCCGTTCCCTGATCGCGCTCGGCGCGGGCGCGAACCAGTGGTTCCACTCGGACATGACCTATCGCGCCTTCATCGCGCTGGTCACGCTCACCGGCTGCCAGGGCGTCAACGGCGGCGGCTGGGCGCACTACGTCGGCCAAGAGAAGGCGCGGCCGATCACCGGGCAACAGCACATGAGCTTCGCCTTCGACTGGCAGCGACCGATGCGGCACCAGGCGAGCACCCCGTTCTGGTACCTGCACACCGACCAGTGGCGCTACGAGAAGGTGCCCGCCGACGAGCTCGCTTCGCCGCTGGGACAGGGACGGCTGGCGGGTATGGCGTTCGCCGACACCGTCGCGGCCGCTCAGCGCATGGGCTGGTCGCCGGGCCATCCGGCGTTCGACCGCAACCCGCTCGACCTCACCGACGAGGCCGCGGCCGCCGGCGTGAGCACGAGCGAGCACATCGTCGCCGAGCTGCGCGCGGGACGGCTCAAGGCCGTCGCCGACGACCCGGACGACCCCGCGAACTTCCCCCGCTGCCTGACCTTGTGGCGGGCGAACCTGCTCGGTTCCTCCGGCAAGGGCAACGAGTTCTTCATGAAGCACCTGCTCGGCGTGGATTCGCTGGCGTCGGCCGACGAGTGCGGTCCCGGCGAGCGGCCCCGCGACGTGGCGTGGCGGGACGAAGCACCCACCGGCAAGCTCGACCTGCTCACCGCGATCGACTTCCGGATGACCAACACCGGGCTGCACTCCGACGTCGTCCTGCCCGCCGCCACCTGGTATGAGAAGCACGACATCTCCACCACCGACATGCACCCGTTCGTGCACGCGTTCTCCCCCGCCGTCGCCCCGCCGGGCGAGGCGCACACCGACTACGACGCCTTCCTCTCCATCGCCGACAAGGTCAGCGAGCTGGCGGTCACTCATCTCGGCGTCCGCCGCGACGTGCTGGCCGCGCCACTGCAGCACGACACGCCCGACGAGCTCGCGACGCCGTCCGGCCGGGTCCGGGACTGGAAGCGCGGCGAGTGCGAACCGGTGCCGGGCGTGACGATGCCGAAGCTGGTCGAGATCGAACGTGACTACACGCTCATCGGCGCGAAGATGCGTGCCGTCGGCCCGTTGCTGGACAAACTCGGCACCACGACCAAGGGCATCACCGTCGCCGTCACCACCGAGCTGGAGTACCTACGCCACCAGAACGGCGTCGTGCCCGACGGCCCGTTCGCCGGCCGTCCGTCACTGTCCACAGCGGACCGGATGTGCGAGGCGATCCTCGCGCTGTCCGGCACGACCAACGGCCGCGTTGCCCACGAAGGCTTCCAGCAACTGGAAAAGCGGACCGGGCAGCAGTTCACCGACCTGATCGAGGGCCACGAAACCGATCACGTCACGTACGCGTCCACTCAGGAGGCGCCGCAGCCGGTGTTCACCAGCCCGGAGTGGTCCGGCTCGGAAAAGGGCGGGCGCCGGTACTCGCCGTTCACCATCAACGTCGAACGGCGCAAGCCGTGGCACACTCTCACCGGCAGGCAGCACTTCTTCGTCGAGCACGACTGGGTCGCCGAACTGGGCGAGCATCTGCCCGGCTACCGGCCGCCGTTGAACATGGCCCGGCACTTCGGAAAGCCCGGCGAACTCGCCGACGGCGGCGTGACCGTCCGGTTCCTCACTCCGCACGCGAAGTGGTCGATCCACTCGATGTACCACGACAACGAGCTCATGCTCGCGCTCTCCCGCGGTGGTCCGGTGATCTGGATGAGTGTCGAGGACGCCGCCAAGATCGGTGTCGCCGACAACGACTGGGTCGAGGCCGTCAACCGCAACGGCGTGATCGTGGCCCGCGCCGTCGTCAGCCACCGGATGCCCGAGGGCACGGTGTTCCAGTACCACTCCCCCGAACGCACCGTGAACGTCCCGAAGACCGAGAAAAGCGGCAAGGGCAAGGGAAAGCGCGGCGGCTACCACAACTCGATGACCCGGCTGCTCATCAAGCCGACGCATCTCGCGGGCGGCCATGCCCAAATGACCTACGCCTTCAACTACTACGGCCCCATCGGCAGCCAGCGCGACGAGATCACCGTGATCCGCCGCCGCGGCCAGGAAGTGGAGTACTGACATGCGCATCCGCGCCCAGGTCGCGATGGTGATGAACCTCGACAAGTGCATCGGCTGTCACACCTGCTCGGTGACCTGCAAACAGACTTGGACCAACCGCGAAGGCACCGAGTACGTCTGGTTCAACAACGTCGAGACCAAACCCGGTATCGGTTACCCCAAGCACTACGAGGACCAGGAACGCTGGAAGGGCGGCTGGAAGCTCGACAAGAAGGGACGGCTGGTCCTGCGCTCCGGCGGACGCGCGAAGCGGCTTTCGCGGATCTTCGCCAACCCCGACCTTCCGACGCTCGAGGACTACTACGAGCCCGCGACCTTCGACAAGGACGTCCTCGTCACCGCGCCCGGCGGGCTCACCGACACCCCGGTCAAGCAACCGAGGTCGGCCCTCACCGGGGAACCGATGAGCCTCGAATGGGGCGCGAACTGGGAGGACAGCCTCGGCGGCGCCCACGAGCGCGCCGGCACCGACCCCAACATCACCGCGATGGACCCCGACGCGGCGGCACGGGTGCGGTTCGAGTTCGAGAAGACCTTCATGTTCCACCTGCCGCGGATCTGCGAGCACTGTCTCAACCCCGCCTGCGTCTCGGCCTGCCCGTCGGGCGCGATGTACAAACGCGAGGAGGACGGCATCGTCCTGGTCGACCAGGACCGCTGCCGCGGCTGGCGCATGTGCGTGAGCGCCTGTCCCTACAAGAAGGTCTACGTCAACCACGCCACCGGCAAGGCCGAGAAGTGCACCTTCTGCTTCCCGCGCATCGAAGCCGGCCAGCCCACCATCTGTTCGGAGACCTGCGTCGGCAGGCTGCGCTATCTGGGCCTGGTCTTCTACGACGAGGACGCGGTGCTCGCCGCCGCCTCCGTCGAAGACGAGCGGGAGCTGCTGGCCGCGCAACGAGCGGTGTTTCTCGACCCGCACGATCCCGAGACGGTGCGTCTGGCGACCGAGGCGGGCCTGCCCGAGGAGTGGGTGCTCGCCGCACAGGCCTCGCCGGTGTGGAAGCTGATCAGCGAGTACAAGATCGCTTTGCCGCTGCACCCGGAATACCGCACCCTGCCGATGGTCTGGTACGTCCCGCCGCTCTCCCCCGTGCTGGACGCCGTCAACGCCGCAGGGCGCGACGACACCGACGCCGACGACGTCTTCCACACCATCCGTGATCTGCGGATCCCCGTGGAATACCTCGCCGAACTGTTCACCGCGGGCGACGCCGACGCGGTGGCGGGCGTGCTGATGAAGCTCGCCGCGATGCGTTCCTACATGCGCGCCCGCACCCTCGACGGCACCGTCGCCGAGGAACTCTGCGAGGCCGTCGGCATGTCCGGCAAAGAGATCGAGGCGATGTACCGGCTGCTCGCGATCGCCAAGTACGACGAGCGCTACGTCATCCCCGCCGCCTACGCCAAGGACGCCGCCGCGCTCGAAGCACAGGCGGCGTCCACTTCGGACTGTTCGCTGGACTGCACCGGCGGCCCCGGGATGACCGAACCGGCCGCGACCGCCGAGCGGTTCCACCTCGTGACCGAAGACCGGCAGGTCCGCCCGGGCCGCCGGAGCCTGTTCG
The DNA here is from genome assembly GCF_037997115.1 of Amycolatopsis coloradensis. Taxonomy (NCBI): domain Bacteria; kingdom Bacillati; phylum Actinomycetota; class Actinomycetes; order Pseudonocardiales; family Pseudonocardiaceae; genus Amycolatopsis; species Amycolatopsis coloradensis. The sequence goes on along the minus strand of NZ_CP150484.1, from coordinate 4,683,776 downwards.
CGCGCCGCGGCGACGGCAGGCTCGGCCTGACCATCGATCCCGCCGGAGGCCGCTCATGACCGCGCCCGAACGGTCCTTTGTGGAGGGTACCGACCGGGCCCGGCTGTTCGAACTCGCCTCGGTGCTGCTCACCTACCCCGACGCCACACTGATCGGGGCCGGGAAGGAACTGTCCGCCGCCGTCGGCGAGATCACCCACGACGAGGTGCGGGAACAACTCACCGCGTTCCTCGACTGGTTCCTGACCACCGACTCCCTCCAGGTCGAGACCCACTACGTCCGCACGTTCGACCTGCGTCGGCGCTCGGGGCTGTACCTGACCTACTACCTGCACGGCGACACCCGTAAGCGCGGCATCGCCCTGCTCACCCTCAAACAGCGCTACCGCGCCCACGGCCTGCGCCTGACCCCTGGCGAGCTGCCCGATCTGCTGCCGGTGGTACTCGAGTTCGCCGCGGTCGCCGGCCCGGGCGACGGCGAGGCGCCGCTGCGCCAGCACCGCCGGGGACTGGAGCTTCTGCGCTCCACTTTGGACGAATGCGGATCGCCCTACCGGCACCTGCTCGAGGCGGTCGTCGCCGCGTTGCCGCCACTGACCGAGGCCGACCGGGACACGATCCGCACGCTCGCCGAAGACGGCCCTCCCGTGGAATCGGTCGGGCTCGCGGCGTACGGCACCGATGTCGACACCATCGGCTTCGGTCCCGATCTCAGTTCCGAAGCGTGTGGCCACGCACATCCCTTCAACAACCGTTCGATGGAGAGTGCCCCGTGAGCACGTTCGTCTGGATCGTCGTCCCCTACGCCTGTTTGGCGGTGTTCCTCCTCGGTCACGTGTGGCGGTGGCGCCACGACCAGTTCGGCTGGACCACCCATACCAGCCAACTGCTGGAGAGCCGCATCCTGCGGCTGGGCTCACCGCTGTTCCACCTCGGAGCGTTCGGTGTCATCGCCGGTCACGCCATGGGCCTGCTGGTGCCCGCTTCGGTGACGGCGAAGATCGGGATCTCCGAGCACTTCTACCACGCCACCGCCGTCTGGGGCGGCACCGTCACCGGTGTCATGCTCGTGGCAGGCCTCGCCTTACTGATCGCCCGCCGCTTCGTCAACCGCCGCGTCCGCCGGGTCACCACGACGATGGACAAGGTGCTCTACGTCGCGCTGGCCGCGATGGTGGTACTCGGGATGACCGCCACGGTCGGGACCAATCTCCTCGGCGAGGGTTACGACTACCGCGAGACGATCGCCGTCTGGTTCCGCGGCGTCTTCTGGTTCTCTCCCGAACCGCACCTGATGACCGGCGCGCCGCTCGTCTATCAGCTGCACGCGATCGGCGGATTCCTTTTCCTCGCGCTGTGGCCCTTCACGCGGCTGGTCCACGTGTGGTCGGCGCCGCTGGCCTATCTGTGGCGCCCCTACGTCGTCTACCGCGGCCGCCGGGGGAAGCCCGTGACTCCTGCCCCGACGCCGGCCGACGTGCGGGATCGAGCCCTGCACGACACCCGGCAATGAGACCTGGACGGGCTCGTGAGTGGCAGCGGACTCGCCAGTGAGCCCCGATGCTCCTTGAGGATCGGTACAGGTGGTCGTGAGTGGCGTTTCGGGTTAGAACCCGCATTGCCACTNGTTAGAACCCGAAACGCCACTCACGACCAACCCGACCCACGACCAGGGCCGAAGGGAGCCTTCACCCCACCTGTCAACCTCGCCCAAGATCAACCTAAGCTACGTGACATGGGGGGTTCTAACCCTACTTGCCACTCACGACCCCCTCGCCGAATCGGGCATATGGGCCTGAAGCAAGCATTTCGTCGTTGGAAAGCATCCCTTGTGGACACTGAAGAGCGCGGCTGACTCCTGTCGGCCAGTCCAGAACCACACCGCGAAGGCCGCCTCTCTGCCTTGACCCAGCGAAGGGGTCTTTCACCGCAGAGGCTCGGTCACGCCACGTTTGTCTTATCCCTCAAGTAAGGAGGACATACCGTGCCCGCTCCACCCGGGTTGATCGGCAAGACCGTCGGCGACGTGCTGGTGCGGCGACCCAAGACGTCACCAGCGGACATCCTCGTCGATCAGGCCCGGGCCTGCTTCGCCGACGACCACGTCCACATGCTCCTGCTCACGGAGTCCGGACGTCTCATCGGCACCCTCCTCCGCACCGACCTGCCCGCGGATCTGGACGGTGCCGACCTCGCTCTGCCCCACTCGCGGATGTCGGGCCGGACGGTGACCGTGGACATGCCCGCCGAACAGGCACGCCTGCTCCTCTTGGCACGCGGCCAGCGGCGCCTCGCCGTGGTCGATCACGACGGGGCCATCGTGGGCCTGCTCTGCCTCAAACGCCGTCTGACCGGATTCTGCAGCGACGCCGACGTCTCCGCCCGTGCCTCGGAACGCTCATGTCGGCGGGAGTAGGCCGGCGGGTGTCGTGGGGTGGGCACGGTCCAGCTCCCGAACCGCCACTACGGCCATGTCGCGAAGCCAGTCCCAGGGACGCGCCACGTTCGCTCTTATCTCGACGAATACATGAAGGCCCTCTTTCTTGCACCAGACGTAAGGAAGAGGGCCTTCATGTACCGCACACGGGCGTCAGCCCCGGTCGAGCATTCCGGGGCCGAACACCTCGTAGTGAACGCGCTCGGCGGGCAGGCCGCGCCGGATCAGTCCGGCGCGGATCCCGTGCATGAACGGCAAGGGGCCACACAGGTAGGCGGTGGTGCCCGAAGGCAACGGGAGCGCGTCGACGTCCATGAGACCGGGCCGCGAGCTGTCGTCGTGGCCGTTCTCGTACCAGTACAACTCCTCGGCCTCCGCCAAACCCGTCGCGGTCTGGGCACATTCGCGGCGAAGTGCGTGGTGAGCGGGTGAGCGATCGGCGTGGGCGAGGATGATCCGCCGCGTCGGCTGGGTGCGGGCGAGGTGATCCAGCATGGCGGCCATCGGGGTGATCCCGATGCCGGCGCTGACCAGGAGCACCGGTCCGTCGCCGGTGTCGAGCGTCGTCTCGCCCGCGGGTGGTCCGAGCAGCAGGGTCTCGTCTTCGGTCACCTGGTCGTGCAGGTGGCTGGACACCGCGCCGTCCGGGGCGCCGTCGCGGCCGCGAACCCGGCGGACGGTGATCCGCAGCGAGCCCCTTCCAGGGCCGTGTGACAGTGAGTACTGACGAGGCTGGCGACGGCCGTCGGGCAGGTCGACGGCGACCGAAACGTACTGGCCGGGCAGGAAGTCCGGGACGGCCGCGCCGTCGTCGGGCACCAGGGTGAACGACACCGCGTCGACGGCCTCGTCAAGGCGTTTGGCCACGCGCCAGCGGCGCCAGAGGTCGGCGGGATCGAGGTCGCCACGTTCGTAGAGGCGGGCTTCGGCGGCGATCAGCCGGCAGGCGAGCAGCCAGTAGACCTCGTGCCACGCCGCGGAGACTTCGGGGGTGACCGCGGCACCGAGGACCGTGCCGACGGCGGTGAGCAAATAGTGACCGACGAGCGGGTACTGCTCGGCCCGGATGCCCAGCGACACGTGCTTGTGCGCGATCCGCTCGGCGACTCGCTCGAACGTCGCGGCGTCGTCGCCGTCCTTGGCGAGCAGGTACTCGGCGAAGCCGGCGACGGCCGACGCCAGCGCGAGCTTCTGACGGCCGTCGGCCTGGTTACCCTGGTTGAACAGGTCGAGCAGTTCCGGATGCGCGGCGAACATCGACGAGTAGAACTCACCGGTGATTTCCACGGCGTGCGCGCGCACGACGGGCAAGGTGACACGAACCACCGCGGCGGATGCTGGGGACAGCAAGGAATTCTCCTTCTTCGGGGAGTAGGACCAGGCCTCGCGAAGGCGCCGATGCGGCCACGACCGGTCTCTTTTCGATCCTGCCGGGAACGGGGTGCGGCACCAAGGGATCTTCGGCGTACTCGGCCGGGGACCTTGGTCCCTACGAAACTCGGCCGATGGCACTGGGACCGGAACCCGGGGAACGGCAGGGTGGATGACGTGATCAGCACCGCCCATGGGGGCGGGACTTACTCTCCCGATTCGAGGACACGATGACCGCACCAGACGTGCGACCGGTAGTGGTGGGTGTGGACGGCTCTTCTTCGGCCCTCCAAGCGGCGCGCTGGGCAGCGACCGAAGCGGCAAGGCGGAAGGCGCCGTTGTCGATCACGCATGCCTGCATGCTGATCCCGGTACAGATGCCGCCCGGGGTCGAGTTGCCGAGGCCCTACGCCGACGCACTGACCGAACAAGGACGGGAAGTACTCGCGGCGGCGGCGGAGGCGGCCAGGGAAGCGGCCCCCGAGGTCGACGTGACCACCGAGCTGCGCGGCGGAGCCGCGGCGGAGCACCTCATCGGGCGCTCGGCCTCGGCGGAGGTGATCGTGCTGGGCTCTCGTGGCCTGGGTGGGTTCACCGGGCTGCTGGTGGGCTCGATCGCGGTCGCGGTGGCGACGCACGGACACTGCCCGGTCATCGTCGTCCGGGGAACGGATCGGCCGCAGGACGCACCGGTCGTCGTCGGTGTGGACGGCTCGCCGACGAGTGACGCGGCTTTGGCTTTCGCCTTCGACGCCGCCGCGGCGCGCGGTACGCGTCTGGTCGCCGTGCGCGCGTGGTCGGACTTCGCCGTGGGCAATGCCTGGGAGTTCGGGTCCGCGCTGGACTGGGAGGCCATCCAGGCGGCGGAGGCCCGGCTGGTGGAACAGCAGCTCGACGTCTACCGGAGCAGGTACCCCGACGTGCCCGTTCAAGGCGTCGTCGTGCGTGACCGGCCGGCGCACACGTTGCTCGAACACTCCGAGAACGCCCAACTCGTCGTTGTCGGTTCTCGAGGCCGAGGTGGTTTCCGCGGACTGCTCCTGGGCTCCACCAGCCAGGCGCTGATCCACCACGCCGCCTCTCCGGTGGCCGTCGTCCCGCCCGCTCGGCAGTGAAAGCCGCGCCGCTGACCGGACGCGGGACACGCCAGGTGCCGGACGTCTCCGATCCGTGGTGCTTGGAGACCGGAGAGCTGGCGTCTCGCCTCGACGTCGATCCGGGGCGTGGTCTGGACTCCTCGGACGCGAGCGACCGGCTCGAGGTGACCGGGCCCAACCGGCTCGCCGAGGCGCCGAGTAGGCCGTGGTGGCGGGTACTGGTGGCACAGGTGGCCGGCCCGCTGAACCTCGTGCTCGTGGTGGCGGCCGCGCTGGCGGGCGTGGTGGAGCGGTCGTATCGGGAAGCGCTCGTCATCGGACTGGTCCTCGGCCTGAACGGTGTCCTGGGTTTCGTGCAGGAACGAAGGGCGGATCGCGCGGTCGCCGCGCTGAAGAGCCTGCTCAGCCCGTCGGCCCGGGTCCGCCGCGACGGCAGGGTGACCGAGGTGCCCGCGGCCGAGCTCGTGCCGGGTGACGTCGTCCTGGTGGACGCGGGTGACCGGGTGCCGGCGGACGGCCGGGTGCTGTCGACAGTGAACCTGGAAACCGATGAATCCGGTTTGACCGGCGAATCCGCCCCCGTCCCCAAATCCGCGGCGCCGCGGCAGGGCGAGATGGCGCTGCCCGATCGGACGTCCATGGCCCATATGACGAGCATCGTCACGAGGGGCCGTGGCGAGCTGCTGGTCACGAGCACCGGCATGCGCACGGAGATCGGCAAGGTCGCCGGGCTGCTGGAACGCACCGATTCGACACGGACGCCGTTGCAGCGGCAGCTGGACAAGCTCGGTGTCCGTCTGGCCTACCTCGCCGGCGTGGCGGTCCTCCTCGTGGCGGTCCTGCAATTCGCGGCCGGCGGCGGTATCGGTGAGGTGATCACGCTGGCCGTCGCGCTCGGCGTGGCCGCCATCCCGGAGGGGCTGCCCGCCGTCGTCACGGTGACACTGGCACTGGGAATGCGGCGGATGGCGCGTCAGCGCGCGATCGTCAAACGGCTCCCCGCCGTGGAAACCCTGGGCGCGACGACGGTCATCTGTACCGACAAGACCGGCACGCTCACGCTGAACCAGATGACCGCGCGTTCGCTGTGGTATGCCGGACGCCGTTACCTGGTGTCGGGTGAGGGCTACGGCTTCGAAGGCGCGATCACCGCCGAAGACGGCGGTGAAATCCCCGATCTCGGTGAGCTGCTGACCACCGCGGTGCTGTGCAACGACGCGGTGGTCCAAGACGCCGCTCTTGTCGGAGATCCGACCGAGGGCGCGCTGGTGACCCTGGCGGGCAAGGCGGGTTTGGACGTCATGGCGCTGCGCGGCGCCACTCCCCGCGTCGCCGAGATCCCCTTCGACTCCGCTTTGAAGTACATGGCGACGTTCCATCGTCACGGGCCCGCGATCCGTGCGCACGTGAAGGGCGCGGCGGACGTCCTGCTCCACCTGGCCACCCATGTGCGCCGGGAACACGGTGACGTCCCGCTCGACGACGACGCACGCCGCCGGCTCCTGGCGGAACTCGATCATCTCGCCGGACGAGGTCAGCGCGTACTGGCTGTCGCCCACGGCGACACGGAGGTGCCCGCGCTGCCAAAGCGACTGGTCCTGATCGGGCTGATCGGACTGCTCGATCCAGCACGACCGGAAGCCCGCGCCGCGGTCGCCGAATGCCATGCCGCCGGAATCGACGTCAAGATGATCACCGGTGATCACCTGGCCACCGCGACCTCTATCGCCCGCGCGGTCGGCATCGAGGGCGACGGCCTGTCGGGACTGGACATCGACCGGCTCGACGACCGTGCCCTCGAACAGGCCTTGACCACCACCGGCGTGTTCGCGCGGGTGGCGCCGGAGCACAAGATCCGCATCGTCGACACGCTCAAGCGACGCGATGACGTCGTCGCCATGACCGGCGACGGCGTGAACGACGCACCGGCGCTCAAAGCCGCCCACATCGGGGTGGCCATGGGGATCACCGGCTCCGACGTGTCCAAGGAAGCCGCCGCGATGATCCTCACCGACGACAATTTCGCGACCATCGTCCGGGCCGTCCGCGCCGGCCGCACCATCTACGACAACATCGTCAAGTTCGTCCGCTTCCAGGTCGGCACCAATGTCGCCGCGATCCTCACCATGGTGATCGGCTCCCTGTTGTTCAGTACCGGCACCAGCGTTCTGACACCGCTGATGTTGTTGTGGGTCAACGTGATCGCCGACGGTCCTCCCGCGTTGGCGCTCGGTCTGGAACCACCGCGGCCATCCGTCATGGAGGAGCCGCCGCGGCGACCGGGAGCGCAGATCCTCAGCGCGGGCCGCCTGACGCGGATCCTGTTGTCCGGACTCGTGATGGTGGCCGGGACCCTCTACGCGTTCGCACACGGCCTGGACCGCGGCATCGAAGTGGCCCACACCCTCGCCTTCGTCACCTTCGTGGTGTTCCAGCTGTTCAACATCCTCAACGTCCGCGACGAACACGCCTCGGCGTTCGGAGGGCTCTTGTTCCACAACAGGCGGCTCTGGGCCGCGCTGGGTTCGGTGCTCGCCCTGCAGGTCTGCGCCGTGTACCTGCCCGCCGCGCAATCCCTGTTCGGCACGACCGCCTTGACCGCCCTCGACTGGCTCGTCGCCACCGCGATCGCGTCTTCCGTCCTGTGGGCCGAGGAACTGCGCAAAGCGGTGTCACGCCGACGGCCGGCCCGGCGATGATCCGATGACGACACTCGCGGAGCTCAGACCGGCCCTGCCGGACCAGCCGCGCAAGAAACCCCGTCGAGGCGATCGGCCTGCCGCCGGGCCGGAAAACCAGCGCCGAATGCCTTCACCTCTTCGTCAGGCATCGGTGGGCACGCAAGCGGAGCCGACCGGGCGCGATCACTCGCTTTCTCCGGGGTACTTGGCCAGGATCTCACGAAGCGCGGCGACGAACCGCAGGGATTCGTCATGTTCTCGCTGCCAGACGTTGCGGCCGAAGATCAGTCCGGTGGCGCCGGCGTCCATCGACTCGTGCGCCTTCTCCAACATGGCTTCGTCGCCCAGCTTCGCTCCGCCGGAGACCAGCACCAGCGTCCTGTTGGCGGACCGCACGACGGCGTCGATGGCCTGCTGAGTGGTGAACTCCTCGTCATAGGACGACGGCACCGCCGCACGCTTCTCCGGATGCGGAAAGTTCACCTTCACCACGTCCGCGCCGAGCTCGGAAGCCGTCCGAGCCGCGTAGTCGACGGCGTAGAAGGAATCCTTGCCGCCTTTGGCCTCGATGGCGGCACCGCGCGGGTATGCCCAGACGATCAGCGGCATGCCGAGGCGGTGAGCATCCTCCCGGACACGCCGGTACTGCTCGAAATCCGCCTCCTGCGCGGGAGTCCCGACATACAAGGTGTAGCCGACGGCGTCCGCCCCGAGCCGCACGGCGTCCTCCACCGTCGCGTTGACCGGGGAGAGCGCCCGCTCGTCGGCCGGGATGTCGGTCTTGCCGTTGAGCTTCAGCACCAGCGGGACCTCACCCGCGTAGTCCCAGTAGAACTTCTCGGCGAGTCCGATCTGCGTGACGATCCCGTTGAACCCGCCTTCGAGGGCGAGTTTGACGATGAAGCGAGGGTCGCTCGCCGCCGGGTTCGCGAAGAAGTCACGCGGCCCGTGCTCGAGGCCTTGGTCGTACGGCAGGAAGAACGCGGTCCCGTTGCACAGCCCGTGCCGGAACAGGATACGGCGCAGCCTGGCCTTCTTCCCTGTGTTGAGGCCGAGTTCTCGCAGTACGGGTCGGGTCGGCATGGTGCACCTCCGGTCGGACGGGCGGATTCACCGACCACGCTTCCAGCACACGGGACTGGTCGCGCCCGCCGTTCGTCCCCGCTCGACGGGACCTTCGGCACCAGAGCGACGAGTTCAGCGGTCGAGGCGGACCACTGCCAGGCCGATTCCACCGAGGCCGAACAGCCGGACGTCGGGGACCTCCGTCCCTCCCGCCGGGGACGCCGATCGGAGATGCTCGACGAACGGCAAACGACCGACGGGAGCGGACGATGAACCACGACGAGGGAACCGAACACCACAAGCCTCCGTCCGCGGTACTGGGGTTCCTCACCGGGGTGCAGCTGACCCTCGCCGCGGTGGCGTGGACCGATCTGGCGATGCGGCCCGCCATCGAGATCCGGGGCACCAAGAAGGCATGGGCCCTCATCATCGCGATCAACTTCATCGGGCCGATCGCCTACCTCACCTACGGCAGAAGACCGCTCGACCCCGGTGCCCGGCCTGCCGAGCGGGTGTGACGATGCTTCAGACGGTCGACGTCGGAGAACTGTCCATATCCGCGTACCGGACCGTGGTGCCCGACCAGATCATGGAACCGCTCGCGGAGGTCACGAACAGGCTCCGCGGCGCGCGGGTGCTGCATTTGAGCGCGACGCCGTACGGCGGTGGTGTTTCCGAGCTGCTGCGCTCGACGGTCCCGCTCTACAACGATCTCGGAATCGACGCCACCTGGAAAATCATCAGTGGCAGGCCTCCGTTCTTCACCGTCACCAAGAAGCTGCACAACGCGCTGCAAGGCGCGGCTGACGAGCCGATCACCGAAGCCGATCGCGCGCTCTACGAACAGACCGCGGCGGACAACGCCGCAGAGCTCGCCGCCGATCCTCAGTTCCCCGGCTATGACTTCGTTTTCGTGCACGATCCGCAGCCGTCCGCAGTTCTGTCCTTTGTGGACCATGGATCGGCGAAGTGGATCTGGCGCTGCCACATCGACACCTCCGCCCCCGACCCGGCCGCGTGGTCCTATCTCCGGCCCTTCCTCACACCGTACGACGCGACCGTGTTCACCATGGCCCAGTTCGCCCCGCCGGACCTCGACCGGACGGGCGTCAACATCATCCCGCCCGCGATAGATCCGCTGAGCCCGAAGAACATGTCGCTCGACGACCGCACGACGCGGGCGGTCCTCAACTGGATCGGGATCGAACCAGACCGCCCGCTCGTCACCCAGGTGTCCCGATTCGACCCGTGGAAGGACCCCCTCGGCGTGATCGCGGCCTTCAGGACCGTCCGGCGGACGGTGCCGGACGTTCAGCTGGCACTGGTCGGCTCGATGGCACTGGATGATCCGGAGGCCTGGGCGGTCTATCGCGCCATCACAGCCGAGAGCGAGGGAGATCCGGACATTCACGTGTTCACCAACCTCACCGGTGTGGGCAACATCGAGGTCAACGCCTTCCAGCGGATGTCGACCGTCATGGTGCAGAAGTCGATCCGTGAAGGCTTCGGTCTCGTCGTGTCGGAAGCGCTCTGGAAAGGGACACCCATCGTGGCGGGCGCGGCGGGAGGGATCCCGTTGCAGGTCGCCGATGACTCGGGCGGAATACTGGTCGACTCCGTGACCGAATGCGCCGACGCGCTGAGTGCCCTGCTCACCGATCCGGCCAGGACGGCGGCACTCGGTGCGGCAGGCCACGAAAGGGTCCGGAAACACTTCCTGCTGCCGCGTCTGCTCCTCGACGAACTGACCCTCATGGACGAGGTGGCCGCCGGGCGCGACGCCGCCGAGCTGACCAAGACGGGAGACCACCGGGACCCGGTATGCGGGATGGCCACCCATACCGCCGAACCGGGGCTGGAGACCAACCTCGGCGGCAAGACCTTCCGGTTCTGCTCACACCGGTGTCAGGAGATCTTCGCTCGAACCGAAGCAGGGATCCCGTGACGACGACCCGACAGTGGCACGGTGGAGAACTGCGTCAGCAACGACTTACCGGCGATTGGACGATCCTCGCGCCTGGCCGGGCCGCCCGGCCGCACGGTGAAACGGGTGGGTGCCCATTCTGCCCCGGCCCAGGCGAGGACACCCCGCCGGAGAGCTGGCGCCTCCCGGCGGTCGACGGTGTCGGCTGGCGCGTCCGCGCCGTCCCCAACCGTTACGCGTTGTCCGATCGGCATGAGGTGATCATCGAATCCCCTCGTCACGATTGGGATCCTGTGACCGGGAGCGACGCGGAGCTGACCGACGTGCTTTTCACCTGGCAACAACGGCACATCGCCCTTCGCGGTTACGCCGCCCAGGTCGTGATCTTTCGCAATCACGGCAGGGCGGCGGGGACCTCGCTGTCTCATCCGCATTCGCAGCTCGCCGGGCTCCCGGTGCTCGCCCCCGGCACCCTCCGCAGGCTCGAAGCGTTCCGCGAACACCATCGGCGGTTCGGACGGCCCTTCGCCTCGGACGAGCTCGCCGAGGAATTCGCCGTGGCCGAAAGAATCGTCCACAGCGCGGAGAACACCGTCGTTTTCGCCCCTTTCGCGCCCACCGCGGCCTACGAACTGCGTTTGGTCCCCAGGCGGGCCCGTGCCGACTTCGCCATGGTGCCGAGGCCCGAACTGCGGGAAATCGCGCACACGTTGCGTCTCGTTCTCGGTGCCCTTGGCGAGGAAATCGCCGATCTCGCGTACAACATCGTCGTCGACACGGCACCGACCGGCTGGGAACAGGCGCCCTTCCTGACCTGGTCGATCCACATCCTGCCCAGGCGGACCGTGCCAGCCGGCCTGGAATCCGCCACCGGCATACCGGTGGTGACGACGACACCCGAGCGAGCCGCCGCCTGCCTCAAAGCACGCTTGACGAAGGCTACCGGGGCCGGCTGAGAGCCGGTACCACCGCGACCGGGCACCGAGCCCGATCGAGAATCGCGTGTGTCGTGATCCCCAGTATCGACCTGCCACGCATACGCCTCCGGCGTGATCCGACGACGATCAGCCGCGGGCCGGCCGACGCGGACAGTATCCCGTCCGCACGATGGCGTTCGCGGACCAGCCGCGGCTGGACGAGCACGCCGGACCTTGCCCGCCGCAGGTATTCGACGCTTTCGGCCAGCATCCGGGCGCCGGCGGCTTCTTCCTCAAGGTCGTACCACACTCGGACCGCGATCAGCGGGCAACCACGGACGGCGGCCGCCGCATACGCGAAACGCAGGGCGGCCGCTCCGTCCGGTGAATCGTCCACACCGACGACCACCGGTCCGGTGTCGGGCGGCTGGCCCCGCACCACGACCACCGGCGCCTTGCTCCGGGCCACGACTGCGCGGGCGACCCCACCGAGAAAGGGATTCGCACCACGGCCGAATCCCCAGGCCCCGACCGCGATGACCGCCACCGAACCCGACCGCTCGATGAGCTTCTCCACGGCGTCGCCGGGCTGGAGCACGCGCGCTGATGGCTGCCCGGGCACGGTTTGCCGCGCTATGGCTTCTGCCCGGATCAGGCAGTTCATCCCAGCCTCGCGGGTCGGTCCATCGCCGACGGAGGGGGTGAAGACGTGGAGCAACTCGAGGGGTACGGCCCGATAAGCGGCCTCGCGGGCAGCCCAGCGGGCCGCGGCCTCACCGGCCGGCGAACCGTCGACGCCGACGAGGACCGGCGAATTTCGCGACTCGCTCATGAATGGCTCCACCGCCGGGACACCGTCTTCCATTCGCGTTCCCACCCATCGGTGCGCGCCCGGTCGAGGAAGAACCGGCTGACTCGGTACCCCAGCCAGCTGAGGATCAGAACCGCCGCCCACAGACCCAAACCGGCTCCGAAGCCGCGGAAGGCCGCGTTTGATCGGGTCAGCGGTGCCTCGACCGGCTCGCCACCCTCGCCGAGCCACACCTTTACCCGGGCGCCCGCCGTCATCCCTCGCGTCGCGGGCACCTTCCCGGCCCGGAAGGAACCATCGGGAAGCATCCAGCGCGCCATCACGGGCGTGGTGTCCGCGGCGCCCCCGGACCGAACCGCTATGACAACCGGCGCCCCGTCCTCGATCAGTACCGCTTCGGCACGGTGCCGGACGGCGGTTTCCGCCGCCGACCTGTCTTTTCCGGCCGCGAACACCGCCGAACCCGCGGCCGCGGCGAAAGGCAGCCCCGCCGTCGCGACGAGCACCGCGAACACCAGGATCAGTCCCTCCAGCCGGTCCACAGGCCTGGCCAGCGAGCCGTGACCGGGATGAACGATCCGCCAGACTCGCAGGAAACGTGATGGGATGTTCATCGTCGGCCTCCGGGTCCTCCTCGAAATGTGCGGTTCTCAGCGTTCTCTCACCGCGTTCGGACCACGAGGGGCGACAGTCCCGGCTCCCTGGGACCTCCAGCCTCATCGACGAGAGCGTCGTCTCCCGAGCACAGGGAGGTGCCGTCTCGGGCCGTCGGCTTTCGTTTTTCGGTGCAGGACTTCGTCACTTGACGGCGTGGCCTCAAGGCGTCCGGAGCCGATCCGAGAAGCCGGCGGTCATCAGTTCGACGACCGCTTCCTTGGTCAGCTCGCGGGTTCGGTGAACCCCCGTCATCCTGCCCAGGTACAGCACCGCGACACGGTCGGCCACTTCGAAGACGTCGTTCAAGTTGTGGGACACCACGACCACGCCCAAGCCCCGCTCGGCCAGCCGCCGGATCAGCCGCAGGACGACCTCGGTCTGCTGGACTCCCAATGCCGCGGTCGGCTCGTCCATGATCACCAGCTTCGAGTGCCACAGCACGGCCTTGGCGATCGCGACCGCCTGACGCTGACCGCCGGACAACGACCCGACCGGCTGACGGACGGAGGTCACCGTCGTGACGCCGAGGCTACGCAGCGTCTCCTTCGCGGCCGATTCCATCCGGTCCTCGTCGAGCGCCCAATGCCGCATCTGCTCCCGGCCGAGGAACATGTTCTGCACGATGTCGAGGTTGTCGCAGAGAGCGAGGTCCTGGTAGACGGTCTCGATACCGAGCGCCGCCGCGTCACGGGGGCCACGGATTCGCACCGGCTCGCCCCGCCAGGAGAATTCCCCCGCATCCGGAACGTGGATACCGGCGATGCACTTGATCAGCACGGACTTACCCGCGCCGTTGTCACCGACGAGCGCCGTCACCTGTCCCGCCGGGATGTCGAGATCGACCCCGTCCAGGGCCCGCAACGACCCGAACTTCTTGACGACACCCCGGACACGCAGCAACGGCACGCCCGGCACCGCGACGGATGGCCGGACCGTGCCGTGCCGCTCGACTTCGGTGGGCATCATCGGCCCCCGACCGGAATCCAGTGTCTTCGCACTCTCCCCCATCACCGCTCCTTCGGTCCGCAGGTGGCCTCGGAACCAAGCCAACGCCTCTCCCGCACCTCACGAAGCGGTCGTTCCACCCCACTCGCGGGGACCAAAGGCCCTCGAGCGGGCCGTGCGAAACGGAGGACGCCGAAGCCGGCATGCGGGGGCGCGAGGTCATGCGCGCCGACCGGGTGGGACGTTCGCCCCTATTCGAGTCGGGCGACGGCTGGCCACAGTCGGATTTGAAGGAATCACACGCCCCGGGGAGCGATCATGGTCTACCGGTATGAGTACGTGCGAAACAAAGAAACGGCTGCCGATGGTCTGCTGTTCGCGCAGACCTGCGCGGTCGATTTGGAGTCGACGACGCAACCGGTGTGGCGGGAGGATGAACAACGTGAAGACGAGCGACGCGCCGAGCTCGGTCTTCCGCCGGTCACCATGGCACCGCCCGACGAGATCGCCACCCTTCTGCTGAAGGTCGACTTCCGGCTGCCCGAAATACTGTGGGTCACCGCGGTCACCGAAGAAGCAGACGGCCGACGGCGGGTCCGCATCGAGGGGGCCGTAACCGTCGTGGAGACAAGCAAGGACGTCATCGCCCGTCGGCTGGCTCTCGCGCTGCGCATCCAGGCAGGTGCCGGGGATGAGAAAGCCTTCGCCTACGAACTGACGCCATCCTCGAAGCTCACGGAGGAACCTGTGCCCGTCGAAGGCGATCTCAAATTCAACGTCTTGGCCGTCTCCGGCGGTATCAAGGCGGGCCGCGACTTCGCGGTTCTGACGAGAGAGATTCAGACAGGCGGTTTGAACACATCGGCCTGCGAGTGGATCGTCGCCGACCGGAAGCAGATCCTCGACTTCACTCCGAAGGTCGGCGTCGACACCCCCACCGCGGGGCAGCTACGGATCGAGGCGAGGCTCCATATCGAACTGCACCGCCGGCTGCTGGGCGGAATCGTCCATCGCGCCTACGGGATCAGCAAGGATCCCGCTCACATCTACGCCATGAACCCCTCCTCCACCGCGATGCCCACCGTGGACCCACAGGTGGAACACGCGGTGCGCGAGACCATCTCTCAATTCATGGCCTCGGGCGACCACTCCGCCACCACCCGCGTGGCCACCGACGCCGCGGCGAACCACCGGAAACGAACGCTGGTCTGGACGCTCATCGCACTGTTCGCCGTCGTCGTGGCATTGTCCGTCATGCTCAGCGTCTTTTGACGGACAAGTCGTCGGATGCACGGCACCTGGTCACAATGGCGTGAACAGCTCGCTGCCGTCAGCGCGCTTCCCGATAACGAAAGCCGCAGAACGGTGCACCCTCGGCGATGACCTGCGTCCGTTCGAAGGCGACTCCTGTCGGAAGGTAACGGGTGATCCGGAAGTCGCCCTGGCACAGGAGAGGAGCCAGTTCGGGCGGCCCCTGGTCGACCAGGAACCTGACGATTCCGCAGCGAGTGACGTCCACCCCGTAGAACAGGCCGGGTTCGCCCCTGCGGAAACGGAAACGCCAGCCGTCCGGTTCGTCCAGGATGTTGGCGGTGGAGAACCAGAAGCGCCGAAACAGCAGATGCGGGCCACGACGGGCGTAGCCCCACCGGGAAACCGCCGTGTCGAACTGGCCGTCCATCCAGCGTGACACGAACCGCGAGATCAGCTCCAATTTGCCTGCCCTGGGCAGCTCGTCCGGCAGCGCGCGGTCCAGCACCAGCGCATCGACCGCGAGACGGAGCGTCATCCGGCTCATCGGCGAACGCAAGACGGGAACGGCACCGGCGACGGTCACGTACTCGCCTGCCACCCGGCGTTCCACCTCACCCGCGGCTTCCGCGCCGAAGTCATGGACGAGCAACGGGCGGGCGAACCGCCGGGCACGGGCTTCCTGCCGTCTGGACACCGCCCGCATGAATCGTTCCGTTCCTTCCCTGGATGGAAGACCAAGGCATCCGGACGCCATCACGGGGGTCGCCGAGTCGGCTTTTCCCTCGCGGCTATCCCAAGGTTCATCCTCAGGCGGCCTGTCGCCAGGCTCGGTCGCCGTCCCTTCGATGGTGGCGCAAAGCACTGTACGTGCCGGACGAAAGTCCTTGATCGGCTGAGCCGATCGGGGCGCGGGCCATCCATCCGGGCCAACACCGATCACCGCACCGACGGGTGCCGCGGCCTTGCTCGATCCGTCAAGAGAGGTCATTGGGCCGCTCCGTCCGGGACGTTCAGCCCTCCTCGCCCCACCTCGGCCTCGCTGATCATGGATCGGACCCGACGGTGGAGGTGCCATGGCGACCGGC
>NZ_CP150484.1:3209555-3301486 GCF_037997115.1 Amycolatopsis coloradensis | reverse complement strand
CCCTCTCGCCTTCCCTCGGCTGAGCCGAGGGAAGGGGGCCTTCACGCGCTCAGGACTTCACTGGGCTCGCCGCCGAAGTGAACGACCGCAGCGCTTCGTCGAGCAGGTACACGTTCGCCTTCCCGACGTCGAAGTACATCCCCGTCAGCCGGAGTTCGCCACGCGCCAGCGCGGCCTCGACCACCGGGTACGAGCGCAGGTTTTCCAGTTGCTGCACCACGTTGTGCAAGGCGAGCAGATCCGCCTCGTGACCGGGACGGACGCCGTCGAGCAGCACCGGCCCATCGCTTTCCCTGCGCCGCATCGTCGCCTCGCCGTGACGCAGCCAGCCACCGAGGTGCGCGAGACCGGTGGGCGCGTCACCGAGCAGCGCCTTCATCGCCCCGCAGCCGGAATGCCCGCACACCACCACTTCCCGCACCCGCAACAGCCCGACGGCGTACTCGATCGCCGCCCCCACCGAGAAATCCGCTTCGGCGCCGGCGTGCGGGACGAGATTTCCGATGTTCCGCACGGTGAACAGGTCTCCCGGCCCGCTGGTGGTGATCAGGTTCGGCACGATCCGCGCGTCGCCACAGGTGACGAACAACGTGTGCGGCCGTTGCCCGTCCGCCAGTCCGTCCCACGTGCTCCGCAGCAGCGGCGCCGTCCGCCGCTGGAACTCCGAAGCGCCACGGCACAACGGAACGCTGCCGCCGCGCTGGCTCGGCAGTTCGAGATGTTCGGCCTGCCACTGCGACCACGGCGCGAGCCATCGCGGCACCACGCGGGAGGCGACGCCGCGGCGCACGGTCGGCACGCCCGCCTTCCCGCGCCCGAACCACGGATGCCCGATCTCGTCGACGATCACGGTTCCCCCGGCACGTTCGTACGCGCGCTGCCACCCGCGCAGGCAATCGAAAGCGGCGTGGTCGAGGTAGTCGACGAACAGTTCGAGCGTGACTTCCGAATCTTCGGGGACTTCGGCCAAGACGGTCGTAAGCCTTGGCACGGAAAGGAAAGTGAGCGCCCCTTCGATGACGACGCGGATCCGCGGGCCGTCCCGTTCGACGTGGATCCCGGAGAACAGCATCCGGCGCAGCATCAGCGCGAGCGCCACCACGATCCCCGCGGCGACACCGGTGAGCAGGTTGACCGCGACCGCGCCGAGCAGGGTCGCGAGGTAGACCGGCACGTCACCGTGGCGGCGGACCTCACGGAGGTTGGCGAGGTTGACCAGTTTGGCGCCGACGTAGACGAGGAGACCGGCGAGCGCGGCGAGCGGGATCAGCCGCAGCGCGCCCGCCAGGAACAGGCAGCAGCCGAGGATCCAGACGCTGTGCAGGATCGCCGACATCCGGGTACGGGCGCCCGCTTCGAAGTTGGTCATGGTGCGCACGACGACGCCGGTGACCGGGAATCCGCCGAGCGACCCGGCGGCGGCGTTCGCCAGGCCCTGTCCGATCAGTTCGCGGTTGAGGTCGGTGCGCGGCCCGTCGCGGAGTTTGTCGATGGCGACGGCGGAAAGCAGGCTCTCCAGGCTGGCGATGAGCGCGATGGAGAGGACGGCCGCGATGATCGCGGCCCAGGACCCGGACGGCGCCTCGGGAACGAAACCCAGCCCTGGCAAGCCGTTCGGAAGGTCGACGCGCGGCAGGTCCATCCCGGCCGCGACGGAAAGGCCGGTCGCCAGCGCGACGGCGGCGAGCGGGCCGGGGACGCGGCGCACCGAACGCGGCATCCGCGTCCAGGCCAGCAGAACACCGACGGTGACGACACCGATCAGCGCGGCCTGGTCGTGGTGCCCGACGATCCGGCCCGGCAGCGCGAGGACGTTCTCGATCGCGGAACTCCGCGGCGTGCCACCGAGCACGACGTGCAGCTGGCCGAGGACCAGGATCAGGCCGATCCCGGCGAGCAGGCCGTGCACGATGGCGGGTGAGATCACCAAGCTCGCCCGCGCGACGCGGCAGACGCCGAAGAGGATCTGGACCAGGCCCGCCCCGGCGGTGATCGCGCAGGTGGCGGCCCAGCCGAAGGTGGCGATGGTCTCGGCGATGACGATGGTCAGCGCGGCGGAGGGACCGCTGACTTGCAGAACGGAGGCGCCGAAGAGGCTCGCGACGATTCCGCCGACGACGGCGGAGATGAGTCCGGCGAGCAAGGGTGCGCCGGCGGCGTGTGCGACGCCGAGGGAAAGCGGGACTGCCACGAGGAAGACGACGACCGAAGCCGGGAGGTCGTGGCGGAGGTTTCTCAGGAGGGTCGATGCGGGATTGCGGCGGCCCGGAGGTCCGGTGTCGTGCTCGTCACCAACGATGTCGATCATGGGGGCAGGAAACCCGATCGGCGCGCAAAAGTCCGCTACGCAAAGGTTTCTCAGGTTTGCTTGTGCGCCGGGGAACTAGGACATATCACGCTTTCACGACAAAGTGCCCGAGTTGGACCTCGATCGGACTCGCCCGTTCGCTTGACCAAGATCAACTCGCGACCACGCTCTGTACCCAGCGTGGCCTCTTCGGTTTGCTGTGGCCGCAGTCACACTCTTTGGGTTGAATTTCGCCGTTTTTACGCTTTTTGTGCGGCGGAGACCATTGCGGAGGTGATGGCGGCGAGGTCGTCCGCCTCGGAGATGTAGGGCGGCATCGTGTAGATCAGGTTCCGGAACGGGCGCAGCCAGACCCCGTTCGCGGTGAGGATCTCGGTCGCCACCGCCATGTCCACGGGATGGTCCAGTTCCACCACGCCGATGGCGCCGAGTACTCGCACGTCGGCGACCGCGGGCAGCTCGCGAGCCGGTTCGAGCCCGGCCTTCAGCGCCGTCTCGATCCGCGGGACGTCGGACTTCCAGCCGCCTTCGGCCAGGATTCCGAGGGAGGCGTTGGCGACGGCCGAGGACAACGGGTTCGCCATGAACGTCGGGCCGTGCGCCAGCACCGGCAGCTCACCGCGCGAGATCCCGTCGGCGATCTCCGGCGTGCACAACGCCGCCGCCATCGTGAGGTAACCACCGGTCAGCGCCTTGCCGAGGCACAGGACGTCCGGCGTGACGCCGGCGTGCTCGGCGGCGAACATCGTGCCGGTGCGGCCGAAACCGGTGGCGATCTCGTCGAAGACGAGCAGGACGTCGTTGGCCTCGGTGATCTCGCGCAGCGCACGCAGGTACGCGGGCGGGTGGAACCGCATCCCGCCGGCGCCCTGCACGACCGGCTCGACGATGACCGCGGCCAGCTCGCCCGCATACCGCTCGATCTCGGTCGCGAGCAGTTCGAGGTACGCCGGATCCGGCTCGTCGGCGAAACCGCCGGGCGGTTGGGGCAGGAACAGCTGCTCCGGCAGGATCCCGCGCCACAGCGAGTGCATCCCGCCCTCGGGATCACAGACGCTCATCGGCGTGAACGTGTCGCCGTGGTAGCCGCCGCGCCAGGTCATCAGGCGCCGCTTTTCCTTGCGCCCCACCGACTGCCAGTACTGCAGGCACATCTTGACGGCGACCTCGACCGACACCGACCCCGAATCGCACAGGAAGACGTGCCGCAGCCCGTCCGGGGCGAGGTCGACCAGCGTCTTCGCCAGCATGATCGCCGGTTCGTGGGTGAGCCCGCCGAACATCACGTGGCTCATCCGGCCCGCCTGCTCGGCCAGCGCCGCGTCCAGCACCGGGTTCCGGTAGCCGTGGATCGCCGCCCACCAGGACGACATGCCGTCGACCAGCTCACGGCCGTCGTCGAGGGTGAGCCGGACACCGCTCGCCTCACGCACGAGCAGGGAATCGATCGTGCTCGGCATCGGCCCGTACGGGTGCCAGACGTGTTCCGCGTCGAGCGCGAGGAGTTCGGCGGCGTCCATCCGGCGACCCTACGACACCCTCTCCTCAGCGCAGGCGCACAGGGAGGGTTTCCAGCCCGTGGACGAGGGTGCTTTCCCGCCACCGCAAGGTTTCCGGCTCGGCGTCCAGGCTCAGCGCCGGGAACCTCTCCAGCAGCCCGCGCAACGCGATCTCGGCCTCCAGCCGGGCCAGTGGGGCGCCGACGCAGTAGTGGATGCCGTGCCCGAACGCGAGATGCCCGGCCGCCGACCGCGTGACGTCCAGCCGATGCGGGTCTTCGAACCGCCCGGCGTCACGGTTCGCGCCGAGCAGGGAGACGAGCACGAATTCGCCCGCCGGGATCTCGACGTCACCGACCGGGACGGGTTCACGGGTGAACCGGATGGTCGCCAGGTGGATCGCGCCGTCGTAGCGCAGGAACTCCTCGATCGCGCCGGGCAGCAGGGCGGGATCGGCACGGAGCGCGGCCAGCTGGTCCGGCTCGCGCAGCAGCGCGAAAACGCTGTTCGCGATCAGGTTGACCGTCGTCTCGAACCCCGCCACCAGCAACAGGAACGCCATGGCCGGCAATTCCTCCGCGGAGAGCGAATCGCCTTCGTCGCTGGCGTGGATCAGGCCCGAAAGCAGGTCGTCGGCGGGTTCGGCGCGCTTTTCCTCGATGAGGTCCACGAGATACGCGTGCATCTTCGCCGCCGCGGCTTGGAGTTCCTCCGGCGTCGACCAGGCGACCATCGTGTTCGACCACGTCGCGAACGCCGGCTGGTCGCCCGCGTGGACGCCGAGCAGTTCGCAGATCACCCGGATCGGCAGCGGAACCGCGAAAGCGGGCAGCAGGTCGGCACGCTCCGCGTCGCCGATGCCGTCCAGCAGTTCCGCGGTGATCTGCTCGATCCTGGGCCGCAGCCGGGACACCGTGCGCGAAGTGAAGGCCTGGTTGACCAGTTTGCGCAGCCGGGTGTGGTCCGGCGGGTCCGAGTTGAGCATGTGCCCGCCGAGCGCGCGTACGGCGTTGTCGGCCGCGGATTCGAAGCCGTCCCGCTCGAAGAGCCGCCGGATGGCCGCCGGATCCTTGCCGACGCGGGGATCCGAGAGGAGCGCGCGGGCCTCGGCGTATCCGGTGACGATCCAGACGTCCAGGCCGCGCGGCATCCGCACCTTGCGGGCCGGGCCTTCCGCTCGCAACAGCTCGGAGACCCGGTGTGGTTCCTGGACGAGATCCTCGGCCAGGTTCCGCACGCTTTCGGCTGCCCCCATCGGTACGTCTCCCCCGGCGCGCGGGTCAGCGTTCGGCCAGCGCGGCCACCACTCGCTCGGTCACTTCCGTCCAGTATGCCCGCTGTTCTTCGCGCTCGTCGGCGCCCGCGAGCCATTCCTGGTGGAAACGGAGCGTGGTCTTCTGGTCGGTGCCGCTCACCGTGATCTGCAGGGTCGAGTCGTGGTCCCAGTCCTTCGGCCGCCAGGTCAGCCGGAGCTTGTCGCCCTCGGAGCGACCGCGGATCTCGCCGGTCGTCCCGTTCGCCGTCTCGTACGCCGCGCCCAGCTCGGTGCCGAGCTCGGCGCCCGGGCCGAGCCAGATCCCCACGCCCTCGCGTCCGACCAGGAAGTCCCAGACCTGGGTGCTGGTGTACGGCACCGTCTGGGAAACGCCTACCTGCCAACCACTTCCGGCTGTTTTGGCCGTTGCTTTTGCCACCGGGCCATCATCCCATCGGGTGTACCGTGCGACAGTCACCGGTCCGGGTGGAGGATCTCTGTCTGTGCGCTACCGTCCGATTTCTCCCGCTCTGCTGGTCTCCGAACTGACCCAGCGCATCACGGCGATCACGGGCCGCCGCCGGATCGCGGTCGCGATCGACGGCGCGGCCGGTGCGACCAACACCACAGAACTCGCCGACGCCCTGGTCGATCCCCTGCGGATCGCCGGTCACGCGGCGTTGCGGATCTCGGCGAACGACTTCCTCAGACCGGCCTCGCTGCGCTTCGAACGCGGCAAGGAGGACCCGGATTCTCGCTACAGCGACTGGCTCGACCTCGGCGCCCTGCGTCGCGAGGTGCTGGACCCGCTCGCCGAAGACGGCAGCGGCCTGGTTCTCCCGTCGCTGTGGGACCCGGTCCGTGATCGCGCCACGCGTGCCGAACGCGTCGCACTGCCCGAGGGCGGCGTCGTCCTGCTGGACGGTGAGTTTCTCTTCGGCGCCGGGCTTTCTTTCGACCTGAGCGTGCACCTGTGGCTCTCGCCCGCAGCACTCAAGCGGCGGGTGCCCGAGGAATGGGCGCTCCCCGCCTACGAACGCTACGAACGGGAAGTCGACCCGTCAGCGTTGTCCGACGTGGTGATCCGCGTCGACGATCCGAAGCATCCGGCGCGCTACGAACCTTGACTCCTCAGCGCACCGCCGCGACAGGGTCGCCGTCGAGCAGCCCGGAAAGCCTGCCCGCCATGGTGTCCCAGCGCCAGTTCTCGCCGACCCATTCGCGGCCCGCGGCACCCATCCGCCGCGCCCGCACCGGATCCGCCAGCAACGCGGCCAGCGTCTCCCGCAGCTGCTGCCCGTCACGTCCGTCGACCACGTGCCCGGTGACCTCGTCGAGCACCGTTTCCGGCGCGCCACCGGAATTCCCTGCGACGACCGGCAGCCCGGTCGCCGAGGCCTCCAGGTACACGATGCCCAGGCCTTCGACGTCGAGCCCCTTCCCGCGCGTCCGCGCCGGCATCGCGAAGACGTCACCCGCGTTGTAGTGCGCGGGCAGCTCCTTCCACGGCACCGAGCCGGTGATGACGACGCTGTCTTCGACGCCCAGCGCCTCGACGAGCCCGGTGAGCGTCTTGCGGTACGGGCCGCCGCCGACGAGCAGCAGCGCCACGTCCGGGATCCGTTTGCGGAGTTCGGGCAGGATCTTGATCAGCATGTCCTGGCCCTTGCGCGGGACCAGCCGCGAAACGCACACGATCGTCGGACGGTCGCCGAGCCTGTGCCGCTCGCGGATCTCCTTGCCCGCAGCCGGATCCGGGCGGTAGAGCGCGGTGTCCACGCCGCACGGGAGCATCTCCAGGCCCGCCATCGGGCCGAAAGCGGCCGAAAACCGGGAACGCGTGTACTTGCTGACGTAGGTGATCACGTCGACGGTGTCGCCGATCCGCCGCAACGCCTGCCGGGAGCCCGGCAGCATCGACCAGCCGACCTCGTGGCCGTGCGTCGACGCCAGCACCCGGCGGGCGCCCGCCGACCGCAGCGGATGCCCCAGCAACGCCAGCGGCGCCGCGGCGCCGAACCAGACGGCCTCGCAGTCTCGGGCACGCATGATCTCCTTGGCCCGTTTGAGGACGTCCGGGGTCGGCAGCATCAGCGACGTCGGATGGCGCACCACCTCGAAGGGGGCGGCGGCGTCGAACTCGCCGTGCGAGCCGGTGCTCGATTCCCAGGACGGCGCGTAGACGACCAGGTCGTCCGCGGGCAGGCGAGTGGCCAGCGAGTTCAGGTAGTTCTGGATACCGCCTGGCCGGGGCGGGAAATCGTTGGTCACCAGCAGGGTCCTCAGCACCCCTGCAGGCTACTTGGCCCCTGGCACGCGAAAGGGGCGGCACCGCCTGTGCGGTACCGCCCCGTTTCGGTCGTTCGTCAGGCCGTCGGGCGACGAGCGCCGACGTAGTTGTTCTGCAGCGGCGACACCTTGACGACGTCACCGGTGGTCGGCGCGTGCACCATCATGCCGTTGCCGACGTACATGCCGACGTGCGAAACCGGCGAGTTGTAGAACACCAGGTCACCCGGCTGGAGCTGCGAACGCTGCACCGCGGCGCCGAAGGTCGACTGCTGGCGGCTGGACCGCGGCAGGGTGAGCCCCGCCTGCTTGTACGCCCAGAGCATCAGACCGGAGCAGTCGAAGGACGAGGGGCCGACGTCGCCCCAGCCGTACGGGCTGCCGAGCTTGCTCTTCGCGGCCGCGAGGGCGGTCGCCGCGGCGGGACCCGGAGCGGGCACGTTGGGGAACGCGCCACCCTTGTCCTTCTGGGCGTTGCGGTCCGAGGCGCTGAGGTTGTTGCCGGCCCGCTGGATCTCCGCGAGCTGGTCGTTCAGCGTCTTCTGGCGCGCCTCGATGTCCGTGGTCAGCTTGGCGGCCGTGTCACGGGCGGCGGTGGCCGCGTTCTGCGCGTCCGCCGCCTGCTTGGCCGCGGCCGCGGCCTGGGCGACGGCACCGCTCAGGTTGTTCAGGGCGGTGTTCTTGTTCGCGGCGAGGACCTCGAGCGCCGAGGAGCGCTCCAGGAAGTCCTGGGTCGAGGCGCCCGACAGCAGCGACGACAGCTTGTTCAGCTGCACACCGCTGGTGAAGGAGGCACCGGCGAACTTGTTCACCTCGGCCTGGAACGTCTTCTCGTCACCGGCCGCCTTGACACCGAGTTCCTTGGCGGCGGCTGCGTCGGCGGTCGCCTTGTCGAGCTCGCTCTGCTTCGCGGCGAGGTCGTCCTTCGCCTTGAGGAGGTCTTCGTTCGCCTTCTCCGCCTGTGCCGCGAGGTCGCGGTACTTGGCGAGCGCGTCCGAGCCGGACGGGGGTTGTTGGAGGGCGGGGCCTGGGGCGGCAGTGGCGGGGGGCTGGACGACGGTCACCGCGGTGATCACCGCGGCCGCGGCCAAAGCTCCTGACACCACGCGCTTCACTGGATGCGACTGCACGGTCGCGCGTGTCTCCTTTGCTGTCGGCCACCGACTCGAAACCCGGGACGAAGAGGTCGGGGGCCCTCTTCCGCGAAGCCGCGACGCCGGCCGTGAGGCCCGCGCGGTTCCCCGCGTTCCCGCCTTGCGCCTGGCCGAGAGCTATCGCAACAGGTTTGGCGCACGGCTGGTTCTGATGCAACTCCCCGACAAAGCTGCCTCGGTGGCGATCCCGTGTCGTCGTCTGGCGACGACTTCCGGCCACGAGATCTCGGACAGGTTACGAAACCGCGGGCACGACGTCCACCATGGCGGGCGCAAAAACTCTCCGTGATGCGCCGAAACACCTTCGGACCAGCATGAGCGGAAAGATGTGACGGGCGTTACATCCTGGGACCTGTCGTGACTACCTACCGTTCACCCGACCGGATCGACCACTCGTCGAATGTCCCGGTAGTGGCGTGTCTCAGGCCGACTTCCGGCGCTCCTGCTCCACGATCGCGACCATCCGGAGGCGCGGGATCATCCCCGCCTCCGCGAGCGCGTCGACCGCTTTCCGTTCGTCGGCGTCCCATTCGAGCGCCGGTGGCGCGCCGAGGAGGACGCTGACGACACAGTCATGACACGCGTCACCGCGGACCGCGCACCGGTCGCAATCGATGACGAGCGTCTCTATGTCCGCTATGTCGGCGATGGCCTTGTCGTGCATCTCGGACTCCTCACTTTCAGTGGTGAGGTGCACATTAAGAGCGACCACCGACAGTTTCGGGCCTCGTGAGCGGTGAGGACGGTTCTAACCGTCCTCACCACTCACGAGACGCGCCCCAACGCCCACTCGACGCACGACCACTCAAGTAGCGATTCACACCTCTAGACCCGGCTGAGCCGCGACACCAGCACCGCGGAAGGCACCGGGTGCGCGCCCTTGCGCCGCACCGAGTCCGCCACCGCCCGGTCCGTGCTCGCGACCACCATCGGCCGCCCGGGCGGCTCCGCCGCGACCAGGGACCGGATGACGTCGTCCGCGAGCACACCGCGTTCGGAGAACAGCACCCGCACCCCGCGCGGCACCGCCGCGGGCACGGAGAGCACACCGGCGCCGTCGAACACCACGGTGACCTCGGCCGAAGTCCGCGCGGCGAGCGCGGAGAGCTGGTGGATCAGCCGGTCGCGCTGGTCGGACAGCGCCAGCTCCGGATATCCGGTCTTCGTGACGTTGTAGCCGTCGACGATCAGGTGCACGTTGGGCAGCGCGAGATGCCGGTCGAGCCCGGTGACGTCCTGGATCTTGCCGCCGGCCCCGAGACCCGACGTCGCGCCGCGGACCATGTCCGCCGGCCGCTGCCCCCGCGCGCTCACCGAAAGTTCCCGGCGCAGCCCGCCGACGGCGCCTTCGATCGTGTCCAGCAGCAACCCGAGTCTGACCTCGTCGGCCTGACGCGCCTCGCGGGCGGACTGACGGGCGATCTCGGCGTCCGTGACGGCCTTCTCCGCCCGCGCCCGCTCCGCCGCGACACGCTGCCTCTCACGGTCCAGCTGGGCCTTCAGCGCCTTGATCTCCTCAGCGCTCTCGGCGCCTCCGCTCTCCAGCCGAGCGTGAGCCTCGGCGACGGCGTCCTTCGCCTGGCGCAGCTGGACACCTTGTTCCCGCAGACGCTTCAGCAGTTTCTCGACCTCGGCGTCGCGTTCTCCCCTCGCGCCACTCGCGCTCTCCTTGGCCTCGCGCAACTCTTCGCGCAGCTGGGCCAGTTCGGCCTCCAGCCGCTGGTTGCGGGCCAGGGCGGAGTCGCGTTCGGCGCGCAACGCCGTCTCCTCGGCGTTCTTCGCCACCAGCCGGACCCGTCCGGCCGCGCCTGCCTCGCCGAGGAGCACGGCGGCAGCAGCGGCGGCGACGGAATCGGGGGCGTTCGGGTCGAGGGCGTCCTTGCGGTGGTCGCGCAGCCATTCGGTGACCGCGACCCGGAACTGCGACGACTCCCCCAACGCGGCGAGCAAAGCCGTCCCGCCGAGTTTCGCGCGTTTCGCCGGGGCGAACTTCGCGACCGGGCGCAGCTGCCTCGGCACGTCGGCCACCGGCAGCTTGCCGACGGCGGCGGCCGCCAGTTCGGCGATCCGCTCGCGTACGGTCTCCGGCAAGGACGTCCAGCCTTCGGCGGGCACCTCTTCGGACGGCTCCTGCGCGCCCGCGGACGCCACGACACCCGAGGGACCGCCGGTGGCGTCCTCGGACGATTCGGGCACTGCGGGCTGCGGTTGCATCGCTCCAGCGTAGGCCCCATACCCTCGGGGCGCGCTCGATGGGACACCCCGGGATTGTCGGTGCCCGCCCCTACTGTGCCCGACCATGGACACCGGACGGCGGCCCGGCGCGGCGCAACTCGCCTTCGACGAGCTGGGAACTCCCTTGCGGGACATCACTTTCGTCGTATTCGACCTGGAGACCACGGGAACGAAACCCGGTCCGGACGGGATCACCGAGATCGGGGCGGTCAAGATCCGCGCCGGCGAGGTCGTCGGCGAATTCGCCACCTTCGTCAATCCGGGGATGCCGATCCCGCCGCAGATCGTCGAGCTCACCGGCATCACCGGCGCGATGGTCTACGACGCTCCCCGCATCGAGCGTGTGCTGCCCGCGTTCCTCGAGTTCATCTCCGGTGCCGTGCTCGTCGCGCACAACGCCGCCTTCGACACCGGCTTCATGCGCGCGGCCTGCGAAGGCCACGGCTACCACTGGCCGAAGACGGCCGTCGTCTGCACGGTCCGGCTCGCCCGCCGGGTCATCTCCCGCGACGAGACGCCCAGCTACCGGCTTTCCGCGCTGGCCGCGTTGTTCGGCGCGCGCACGACGCCCAATCACCGCGCGCTCGCGGACGCGCGCGCCACCGTCGACGTCCTGCACGCCCTGCTGGAACGGGTGGGCAACCTCGGCGTCCACACTCTCGAGGAACTGCTGGACTACCTGCCCGAGGTGACCGCCGCTCAGCGCCGCAAACGCTCGCTGGCCGAGCATCTGCCGTCGAGGCCCGGCGTCTACCTGTTCCGCGGCCCGAGCGACGAGGTCCTCTACGTCGGGACGTCGTCCGATCTGCGCCGCCGGGTCCGGCAGTACTTCACCGGTTCGGAGAGCCGCGGCCGGATCCGGGAGATGGTCGCGCTGGCCGAACGGGTCGACGCGGTGGAATGCGCGCACGCGCTGGAGGCCGCCGTCCGGGAGCTGCGGCTGATCGCCGCCCACCGCCCGATGTACAACCGCCGTTCCAAGAACCCACGGCACGCGTGGTGGGTCGCGCTGACCGAGGAGGCGTTCCCCCGCCTTTCGGTGGTCCGCATGCCGCGAGACGGGATGCTGGGGCCCTTTCGCACCCAGACCGACGCCCGGACCGCCGCGGACACCCTCGCCGGTGCCTCGGGCCTGCGGACGTGCACCCAGCGCATCTCGGCCGCCGCTCCGAACGGGACGCCTTGTGTCCTCGCCGAGCTCGGGCGCTGCGGAGCGCCGTGCGCCGGGAAACAGACGGTCGAGGCGTACCGGCCGAGTGTGCTGGCGGTGTCCGGGCTCATCGCCGGGACGGACGGACGTCCGCTGCGGGCCGCCGCCGATCACCTGGCCCGGCTGTCCGCGGCGGAACACTACGAACAGGCCGCCCAGCATCGCGATCACCTGGCCGGGCTGATCCGCGCGGTCGGCCGCGCGCACCGGCAGTCGGCGCTGGCGGGCATCCCGGAGCTGATCGCCGCCGGGCCGGACGGGAACGGCGGCTGGGAACTGGCGGTGATCCGGCACGGCAGGCTCGCGTCGGCGGGTGTCGCGCGGCGCGGGGTGCCGCCGATGCCGGTCGTCGAGATGCTCGTGGCCTCGGCGGAGACGGTGATCCCGGGACCCGGCCCGCTCTTCGGCGCGATCCCCGAGGAGATCGGCCTCCTCCTGCGCTGGCTGACCCGCCCTGGTGTCCGGCTCGTGCGCACGACGCATCCGTGGGCGGAGCCCGCCGCCGCGGGCGGCTGGCAGGAGTGGCTCGACCTGGCGGCGAGCGCGACGGCACTGGAACGGGTGGCGGGCTAGGATCTTCCTTCGGCGGGACCGATGCGGTCTCCCCAAGGGCGCTCCGCGCCCGACGGAGACTTCACCTCGCGCGCCTCTTTCGGGCCGAAGGCCCACGGAAACGCGATGAAGGGGCGCACCGCCTGGTCAAGCTGGCCGGCCTGCTGACTGCGCTCCTTCGGCGCGTTTCCGTCAGCGCGCGACAACGAACACAGGAGGCGCTGTAGTGATCACCGCGATCGTGCTGGTCCAGGTCGAGGCCGATGCCATCCCCGAGGCGGCACAGGCGATCGCGGACATCGAGGGCGTCCGCGAGGTCTACTCCTGCGCGGGCGACGTCGACCTGATCGCTTCGGTCCGCGTCGCGGCCCACGAAGACCTCGCGGATCTGATCCCGGCGAAGATCGGCAAGGTCCCCGGCGTGCTGAACACGGTCACGCATATCGCGTTCCGCTCGTACTCGAAGGCCGACAGCGAGTCCGCGTTCGACATCGGCGTCGAAGGCGCCTGAGCTTCCCCCGAAACGCGTGAAGGCCCCCTTCCCTCGGTTGAAGGGTCCGGAAGGACCACTCGCGGTTGAGGATGTAGGACACGATCGTCNCGCACCGAGGTCGCGATGGCGGAGATCGACCGGCTCAAGGCCTCGGCGGATCCTTCCCTCGGTTGAAGCCGAGGGAAGGGGGCCTTCACGCGTGTCTCCCGGGTCTAGTGCCCGGAGGTGATCTCCTTGCGCTCCGCGGACGGCTCGCCACCGATGTCGTCGACCTTGCCGTTGCCGTGCCCGTTGGACCGGGCGCGCTCCAGCGCGATCGTCTCCTCGACCGGGTCCGGGGACCAGGTCGAACCGGCGACGGCATGTCCGGCCGAGCCGAGCTTGTTCATCTTCTTCGGCACCGACGCGCCCTGGTACTCGAGCGGGATCGGGTGGCCGTGGTCGTCCACCGGGCCGAGCGGCTGGTGGATCTCGATGAACTCACCGTGCGGCAGGCGCTTGATGATGCCGGTCTCGACACCGTGCTCCAGCACCTCGCGGTCGGCCCGCTGGAGACCGAGGCAGATCCGGTAGGTGATGTAGTACGCGATCGGCGGCAGCAGCAGGACACCGATCCGGCCCGCCCACGTCGTCGCGTTCAGCGAGATGTCGAAGGCGAACGCGATGATGTCGTTGAAGCCCGAGAGCATGATGACCGCGAAGAACGTCAGGGCCATGATGCCCAGCGAGGTCCGCACCGGGACGTCGCGCGGACGCTGCAGCAGGTTGTGGTGCGCGGTGTCCTTGGACAGCTTTCGCTCGATCCAGGGGTACATCACTAGCAACCCGATCAGCAGCGGCATCCCGACCGCGCCGGGGAAGAACACCGCCGGGACCGTGTAGTTCCCGAGGTAGAGCTCCCACGCGGGCCAGATCCGCAGCATGCCGTCGGCCCAGGCCATGTACCAGTCCGGCTGCGAACCCGCCGAGACCTGCGCCGCGTTGTACGGGCCGATGTTCCAGATCGGGTTGATCTGGAAGAGGCCCGACATCAGCGCGATGATGCCGGTGACCAGCGCGAAGAACGCACCGCCCTTGAGCGCGAAGACCGGCATGATGCGGACGCCGACGACGTTGGTCTCCTTGCGGCGCACGCCCGGGAACTGCGTGTGCTTCTGGTACCAGACGAGCGCGAGGTGCGCGGCCACCAGGCCGAGCATGATGCCCGGCAGCAGCAGGATGTGGATCGTGTACAGGCGCGGGATGATCTCGTTGCCGGGGAACTCCCCGCCGAACAGCGCCCAGTGGATCCACGTGCCCATGACCGGCACGGAGAGCACGATGCCCGAGAGGGTCGCGCGGATACCGGTACCGGAGAGCAGGTCGTCCGGGAGCGAGTAGCCGAAGAAGCCCTCGAACATGCCCAGGACCAGCAGCAGCGCGCCGATGACCCAGTTCGCCTCACGCGGGCGCCGGAACGCGCCGGTGAAGAAGATCCGGAACATGTGCACCATCATCGAGGCCACGAAGATCAGCGCGGCCCAGTGGTGCAGCTGGCGGACGAACAGACCGCCGCGGACGTCGAACGAGATGTCCAGCGTGGTCGCGAAGGCCCGCGACATCTCGACGCCCTGCAGGCCGGTGTAGCTGCCGTTGTAGACGACCTCCTCCATGGAGGGGTCGAAGAACAGCGTGAGATAGACACCCGACAGCAACAGGATGATGAAGCTGTAGAGCGCGATCTCGCCGAGCAGGAACGACCAGTGCGTCGGGAACACCTTGTTGAGCTGGTGCCGCATGCCCTTGGCCAGGTGATACCGGTCGTCGGCCCACTTCGCACCAGCGCCCGCGGCCTTC
This sequence comes from Amycolatopsis coloradensis, assembly GCF_037997115.1. Taxonomy (NCBI): domain Bacteria; kingdom Bacillati; phylum Actinomycetota; class Actinomycetes; order Pseudonocardiales; family Pseudonocardiaceae; genus Amycolatopsis; species Amycolatopsis coloradensis. The sequence continues at coordinate 3,286,655 of NZ_CP150484.1, read as the reverse complement.
TCGACCGGGTTCGTCCCCTTCGTCGGGGTGGTGAGTGAACTCATGACTTACGCTCCCAAAAGGCCGGTCCGACGGCCTCGTTGAAGTCTCCGCGCGCGATCAGGTAGCCCTCAGAGTCCACTGTAATCGGAAGCTGGGCCAAGGGCCGGGTCGCCGGCCCGAAAATCGGCTTGGCGTAGTGGAGCGCGTCGAACTGGGACTGATGACAGGGGCAGAGGATGCGGTTGGTCCGCTGCTCGTACAGGGAGGTCGGGCAGCCCACGTGGCTGCAGATCTTCGTGTACGCGTAGTAGTCGCCGAAGTTGTAGTCCTCCTGGCCCTGACGCTTGACGACCTTGGCGGCGTCGGTCGGGCGGAGACGGATCAGCATGACCGGGTTGTCGACGCGTTTGAAGGCGGCCGACAGCGCGTGCTCGTCGTCCTTCTCGGACTCGCGGTACGGGAACACCGTCTCCATCGCGCCCGCGTCGAGGTCCTCGGCCTTGACCAGGGAGATCTCGTGCGGACGACCGGTGTTGCGGCGCAGGTAGACCTTCTCTTCCGGGAAGTTCTTCTTCCAGCCCGAGTGCCACAGCGAGTCGCGGTTCTCGGTGTCCTTCCACGGGTCCTTGATGAAGGACGCGACCGGCAGCGCCGCGACGGCGAGGCCGAGCACACCGGCACCGGCGCCCGCGGACCGCTTGATCATCGAGCGGCGCGCGATGGTGCTGCGGCTGCCCGAGTCGGCGAGCTGGGCGATGATGGTGGCCTTGTCGACCTCCTTGGAACCGCCGTCCCCGCGCTCCTGGACCGAGACCTCGGCCGGGATGAACTTCTTGGTGTAGAGGATCACACCGATACCGAGGCTGAGCACGGCCAGCCCGAGGGTGATCCCGAGCAGCGGCGTGTACAGCGTGTACTGGGTGTAGCCGTGCGTGCCCGGCTCCTTGTACTCGAACCAGTGCGGCCACGCGATGAGGACCACGAACGCGAGGCCGGACAGCGCGGCCAGCACGAACCAGAGGGCGACGGCGCGCTCGGCGCGCTTCTCCGCCTTCGTCCCCTCGACCGGCCAGGGCGTCGGGTATTCGACGATCTCAACCCCGTCGAGCGCGGTACCCAGCTTGACCAGCTGGTCGCGATCCATGTCCGCCAACTCCGCCTCTGTCGGCGGCTTCGGCCCTTCGGCGCTCATGCCTTCGATCCAATCCACAACGTCACGCCGATCAGCGCGGCGATCCCGACGATCCACGCGATCGCGCCCTCCGAGGCCGGGCCAAGACCGCCGAGCGAGTTACCGCCGGGTGAGTTGTTCCCGTTGCTCACGGACTTCACGAACGCGATGATGTCCTTCTTCTCCTCCGGCGACAGCTGCCGGTCGGAGAACTTGGGCATGTTCTGCGGCCCGGTGAGCATCGCGGTGTAGATCTGCTCTTCCGTGGCCGGGTCCAGGTTCGGGGCGAACTTGCCCGAGGAGAGCGCGCCGCCGCGGCCGGTGAAGCCGTGGCAGGAGGCGCAGTTGAGACGGAAGAGCTCGCTGCCGCGCGCGACGTCCTCGCCGCGCAGCGCGTCACCCTTCTCGGCGGGACGCTGCGCGCCACCGCCGTTGGCCTGGATGTAGGCACCCAGCGCGTTGATCTCGGCCTCGGTCAGCTTCGGCGGCTTCCGCTGCGCCTGGGCTTCCTGCCGCACCGCGGGCATGCGGCCGGTGGAGGTCTGGAAGTACACGGCCGCGTCGCCGATGCCGATGAGGCTCGGGCCACGGTCGGTGACACCTTCGAGCTTCGGCCCGTGACATTCGATACACGTGTTGTTGTAGAGCTTCTCGCCCTCACGCAGGAGGGCGGACTCGCCCTGCGCCTGCGCGGTCTGCGGCTCCGGGGCGAAAACGGCGTACAACCCGCCCACGCTCAGCAGCGCGATCCCGAGCGCCAGCGCGCCGGCGAACCGCCTGCGAGCCTTCGACCGCTTGCGGAAGCGGCGCTCCGTGTTGTTCTTGCTGGAGGTCATCTTGCGGCAACCCTTGCTGTCAGTTCAGGCCGATAGGTCGTGGTGGCGGCTTCGTTCACGGAAGGATGTAGATCACCGCGAACAGGCCCACCCACACGATGTCGACGAAGTGCCAGTAGTACGACACGACGATCGCCGAGGTGGCCTGAGCCGGGGTGAACTTGCTCAGCTTGGTGCGGATGAGCAAGTACACGAACGCGATGAGCCCGCCGATGACGTGCAGGCCGTGGAACCCGGTCGCGAGGTAGAAGACCGTGCCGTACGCGCCGGACGGGATCGTCAGCCCCTCGTGGATCAGGTTCAGGTACTCGTAAGCCTGGCCACCCACGAAGATCGCGCCCATGATCAACGTGATGATGTACCAGCGGCGGAGGCCGAACACGTCACCCTTTTCGGCGGCGAACACGCCGAACTGGCAGGTGAACGACGACGCCACGAGGATCACGGTGAACGGGATCGCCAGCGCGATGTTCAGGTGGAAGGGCTCACCGTGCAGCGGCGGCGGCCATTGGCCGGACGCGTTCTGCGCCTTCACGGTGAAGAACATGGCGAACAGTCCGGCGAAGAACATCAGTTCGCTGGACAGCCACACGATGGTGCCGACACTGACCATGTTCGGCCGGTTCAGCGAGTGGACCCGCTGGCTGATGGTGGGAGCTGCCGTTGTCACGCGTCGCATTATGTCCTCTCACGCACGGGGCCCGCCGGGTGGGTCCACGGCAAGTCGCGTGCGTGTCGGGTCACATCTGAACGAAAGTGGGAACAGGGCTACTCATGGGTTTACTAGATCGGCTTCGTGACCTGGTCAAGAAGCCGAAGCTCCCAGGCCTGACGGTCGACACGCCCGGCGTGGAGATCGTCGTGGAGGCCTTCGATCCCGCCGAGGCGGATTCTTCGGCGTTGGCGAGATCACCCGCTTGGGTCGCCGAAGCGCCCGCGATCCTGCGCCATCACTTGAAACTGCCGCCCGAAAAGGTGGAAGAGGCGGCCTCGATCCTCGCCCAGGACGGCTGGGAGCTGCGAGAACAGGGTCCCGACGGGGATTTCGCCCTCGCGCACGCGGTGCGGGTCCAGACCCTCGACGCGCTGCACTGCGCGCAGGAACGGTCACGGATGGCGGGCCTCGCGCAGCGGCTCGGCGGCGATTCGCTGGGCTGGGACGCGCTCCAGCCGTCGGGTGCGTCCACGTGATGTCGGTCATGGCGGATAACATCGCGGGGTCGACATGACTAGACGAGGCGGAGGCGCGCTCATGGGCGAGCAGGCGATGCGGATCCTGGTGTTCAGCCACAAGGCGGAGGTGCGCGAGGCGATCATCAACGCCGTCGGCCGCAGGCCCGCCGCCGACCTCGGCCGGGTGGACTACACCGAGGCGTCCGGCATCTCCGAGGTCCTCGTCGAGATGGACGCGGGCAACGTGGACCTGGCCATCCTCGACGGCGAGGCGCAGCCGACCGGGGGCATCGGGCTGACCCGTCAGCTGAAGAACGAGATCGAGGACTGCCCGCCGATCGTGGTCTCGGTCCGGCGCAAGGACGACCGCTGGCTCGCGACCTGGTCGCAGGCCGACGCGGTGCTGGTCCACCCGCTCGACCCGCTGACCGCCGCCGAAACCGTCGCCGACGTGCTGCGCGCCCGGCGGGTGCCGGCCGTGCACGGCTGAGCCGATGAGCGCGGCCGTCAAGTGGTTGCCATCGGAAGTCCTTCGGGGGTATTCGGCGGATCCAGGTTTCCACTGGGCGTGCGGCCGCGAGGTCCTCGTACCGGAGCTGTACTCGGATCTCGCGGCCCGTGCGTCCAGTGGGAAGCTGGGCCGTCGAGACCCCCGGAGGATTTCCGATGGTGACCACTAAGACCTGGCCGTCCCTGCTCAACCAGCTCATCGCGCGCGCGGACCTGTCCGAGGAGGACACCGCGTGGGCGATGGACCAGATCATGAGCGGGGCGGCGACGCCCTCCCAGATCGCCGGGTTCGCCGTCGCGCTGCGCGCCAAGGGTGAGACACCGGCGGAGATCTCCGGCATGGCCGACGCCATGCTGGCGCACGCCAGGCGGGTGACGATCGACGGGCCGTCGGTGGACATCGTCGGCACCGGGGGCGACCGGTCCAACTCGGTCAACATCTCCACCATGGCCACGGTGGTGACGGCCGCGGCAGGCGCCCCGGTGGCCAAGCACGGCAACCGGAGCGCGTCATCGAAGTCCGGCGCTGCCGACGTGCTGGAGGAGCTGGGCGTCACCATCGACCTGCCGCCCGAGACGGTCCAGCGCAGCGTGAACGAACTGGGCATCGGCTTCTGCTTCGCGCCGAAGTTCCACCCCGCCCTGCGTCACGCCGGCCCGACCCGCGGCGAACTCGGCGTGCCGACGACGTTCAACCTGCTCGGCCCGCTGACCAACCCGGCGCAGCCGCGCAGTTCGCTGATCGGCTGCGCCTACGAGGACAAGACCCGCGTGCTGGCCGAGGTGTTCGCGCGGCGCGGCATGACCGTGCTGCTCGTGCGCGGCGACGACGGGCTGGACGAGATCACGACCACGACCACGAGTTCGGTGTGGGTGGTCTCCGGCGGCGAGATCACCGAGCGCAGCTTCGATCCCGCGTCGCTGGACATCCCCCGGGTGACCGCGGAGGACCTGCGTGGCGGCGACGCGGCGCACAACGCCGAGGTGTTCCGTCAGGTGATGGCCGGGAAGACCGGGCCGGTACGGGACGCGGTACTGCTCAACTCGGCGGCCGCGCTGGCGGCTTTCACCGGGTTCTCGGGATCGCTGGAAGACGACCTGGCCGCCGGGCTCGCGCGGGCGGCCTCGGCCATCGACTCGGGTGCGGCGGCCGACCTGCTAAACCGGTGGATCGCCTTCGCCTAGTACTCACGACGTGCAATAAAAGGCCCCTTCATCGCAAATTTTGCGATGAAGGGGCCTTTCATTGCACGGGGCGAGCGGCTACGAAGCGGTGCTGAACCGCGCCCGGTAAGCCGTAGGCGTCAGTCCCGTAGCCCGCCGAAGCTGCGTACGCAGGTTCGCGGCGGTACCGAACCCCGATGCCCGCGCCACCCTGTCCAGCCGTTGTTCCCCGCGCTCGATCAGCCGGCACGCCAGCGCGATCCGTTCCGTGGTGAGCCACGCGAGCGGCGTCGTCCCCAGTTCGGCGCGGAACCGCCGGTGCAGCGTCGCCTGGCTGGCCGCCGCCCGCGAGGCGAGGTCGGCGACGGTGAGCGGGCGATCCAGCCGTTCACGCGCCCAGGCGAGCACCGGTGCCAGCGAGGTGTCCGGCACCGGCGGCAGCGGACGCTCGACGAACTGCCGCTGGCCGCCGTCGCGATGTCCGGCGAACACCAGCCGCCTGCTCACCGCGTTGGCGATCTCGGCGCCGTGGTCACGGCTGATCAGGTGCAGCCCCAGATCGAGCGCGGCCGCGCTGCCCGCCGCGGTCAGGACGTCGCCGTCGTCGACGAAGAGGACGTCCGGCTCCAGCAGTACTTCGGGATACAGCTCGCGGAACAGTCCCGCCCATTTCCAGTGCGTCGTCGCGCGCCGTCCGTCCAGGACACCCGCCTGCGCGAGGGTGAAGGCGCCGGTGCAGAAGCTCACCAGCCGGGCACCGCGCTCGGCCGCGGCGCGGATGGCCGCCACCACCTCTTCCCTGGCCGGGGTCTCCGGATCGGGCCGGTTGGGCACGATCACCGTGTCCGCGGCCTCGACGGCTTCGAGCCCGGCGACCCCGGTGAGCGTGAACATGCCCAGGTGCATGCGCACGGACGGCTCGGCTGCGCACAGGGTGAAGCCGTACCACGGCCTGTCCAGTTCCGGCCGCCGCAGACCGAACAGCTCGGTCGCGACGCCCATTTCGAAGGGATTGGACCCTTCGTCGACCAGGACGGCGACCTCGCGCGAGGAATCATGCGACATATGCGATTCCTAGCACTCACTCCTCCGGCGGTCCAGTGACGAGGATCGGGACATGAGCAAGCAACCGATCGATCTGGGCACCGCGCTGGCCGGCTTCGACGAGATCTGGAGCCCGCGCATCGTCGCCCACGTCAACGACTACGACGTCCGCCTCGCCAAGGTCGCGGGCGAGCACATCTGGCACGTCCACGAGAACACCGACGAGTTCTTCCTCGTTCTCGACGGCACCTTGGACATCGCGTTGCGCGAGGAAGACGGCGAACGCGTCGTCACACTGCCGCGCGGTTCGGTGTTCGTCGTCCCGCGCGGCACCTTCCACAAACCGTCCTCAGTGGACGGTGCGTCGCTCCTGCTGTTCGAACCGACCGGCACGCTCTCCGTCGGCGATCAGCACGACGAGGTCCCCGACCACGTCCAAGTGACAGTTGGACAGGAAATCTAGCCGGCGGAAAACGTCCTGCGGTACGCGCTCGGGCTGGTCCCCCGCAGCTTGCCGAACTGATGCCGCAGCGCGGCGGCGGAGGCGTATCCACAGGCGACCGCTATGTCCTCAATGGACAGACGGCCTTCTTCGAGCAGGGACTGCGCGCGGTCGAGGCGGCGTTCGGTGAGCCACCGGTGCGGCGTCGTCCCGGTGGCCGCCGAGAACCGGCGCAGGAACGTGCGCTCCCCCAATCCGCTGCGCCGGGCGAGTTCCGCGACAGTGAACGGCCGGTCCAAGCGCCGCTCAATCCATTCGAGCGCTTCGGCGAGCACGGTGTCGTCCGGCGCGGCGGTCTCGGGCACCGGCGCCTGCACGAACTGCGCCTGCCCGCCGGCCCGGTGCGGCGCCGCGACCATCCGCCTGGCCAGCGTGGTGGCCGCGGCGACGCCGCGCAGTTCCCGCACCAGATGCAGGCAGAGGTCGACGGCGGCGACGGTTCCCGCGCTGGTGAGGACGCCGCCGTCGTCGACGTACAACGCCTTCGGATCGACCTTCGCCGTCGGGAAGCGCGACCGGAACTCCTGCTCGTACACCCAGTGCACGGTGCAGTTGCGCCCGTCGAGCAGCCCCGCGTACCCGAGCGAGAAGACACCCGCGCAGAAGCCCGCGACCCAGGCACCCCGGCTCGCCGCGTCACGCAGGGCTTCGAGCACCGGCTCCGGCGGGCTCGCGCTGCGCGGCGCGCAGGTCGGGACGATCAGCAGGTCCGCCGACGCCGCGAAGTCCAGGCTCTCCAGGCCATCGAGCCCGAAGCCGGACCAGCTCAGGACGTTCGCGCCGCCGGGTGAGCAGACCGCGAAGTCCCAGCCCTCGATGCCGTCGGCGCTGCGATCGGTGCCGAAGACCTCGCACGCGACGCCGAGTTCGAACGGCGAGACCTGGTCGGCGAGCACGACCGCGACCTTCTTCACATCCATCGAGGCAGTGTGTCACAAGTTTTGCGGTCGATGTCATCTCTGACACTGGTTGAACGCGGACACGAGGGCGAAAGTGGTCGCCATGAACAAGAACAACCCCGTGTTGCAGTGGACGGCCGCGATGGCGCTGTCGGGCACGATCGGTGCCGTCGTCCTCGAAAGCGGTGCCGACGCCCCCGCCGTGGCGTTCGCGAGGAGCCTCGTCGGCGGTTTGCTGCTCATGGCGTGGAGCGCGGCTCGTGGCTGGCTCCGCCCGTGGACCCTCAGCCGCCGTGACCTCCTGCTCGCCGTGCTCGGCGGCCTGTTCCTGGTCGGGAACTGGGTGCTGCTGTTCGCCTCGTACTCGCTGTCGTCGATCGGGGTCAGCACCGTCGTCTACCACACGCAGCCGCTGATGCTGGTCGGTCTCGCGGCGGCGTTCCTCGGCGAGAAGATGGCGAAGAGCCAGCTGATCCGGGCGCTGATCGCGTTCGGCGGGGTGACGCTCATCTCGCTGTCCGCGCACGGCGCCGACGGGAAACCCGTGCGCCTGGAGGGGATCGCGCTCGCCCTCGGCGCGGCCGCGCTGTACGCCGGCGCTTCCTTCGTCGCGAAGCAGCTCAAGCACGTCCGCCCGCACGTCCTGGCGGCCGTCCAGCTGGTGACCGGCACGATCGTGCTCGCACCCGCCCTGCTGGTCACGCCGCTGCCCACGGACACCTCAGGCCTGCTGTGGCTGGTCCTGCTCGGGACCGTGCACACCGCGCTGATGTACGTCCTGATGTACGCGAGCATCGGGAAGCTGCCGACCACGACGGTGGCGTTGCTGTCCTACGTCTATCCGGTGGTCGCGGTGGTCGTCGACGTGCTCGCCTACGGCCACCGGCCGACCTGGCCGGAAGGCCTGGGGATGCTGGCCGTCCTGGCGGCCGCACTGGCGCCGAGGCGCACGCCGGCACGTCAACCCGCCCGCGTTTAGTCCTCTGAATGCGAAAAACGGCGCCCGGTCCGAAGACCGAGGCGCCGCTTTCGGCGTCAGAACGTCACTCGTGGTTCGGGCCGGTGTGGTACTCGAACACCAGCCCGCCGATGGCGACGATGACCAGGCCCAGCGCGATGATCAGCAGCCAGATGTGGAAGAACGCGAGCGCGACACCGGTCAGCGCGGCGGCCGCCGCGAGACCGACCGGCCAGTAGCTGCCAGGGCTGAAGAAGCCCAGCTCACCGGCGCCGTCGCTGATCTCGGCGTCTTCCCGGTCCTCCGGGCGCGGCTCGATGCGCCGCGCCACGAACTGCAGGTAGCTCCCGGCCAGGAAGGCCAGGCCACCGGTCAGGATCAGGGCCACCACACCGACCGGCTCGACGCCGTCCCGGGTCATCGTTCCGGTCATGTACGCGTAGATACCCGCCACGACGACGGAGAAGACCGCGACGAGGAAGAAAATCCGTCCTTCGACCTTCATGGACGTTGCCTCACTCCTGTTTCGGGCTCGAACAGCCGGGTCAGTTGGACGCGACCCGCGCGGTGCGGTCGGTGTTGAACGGGGTGGTGGTGACGGCGTAGGGCGAGCACAGTTCGCCGCAGTTCATCGCCGTCAGCGCCTCGGAGGCCGTGTTCGGCTTGCCGCTCTTCGGGTTCACCGTGCCGCGGAGCTGGATGTACTGCGCGTACTTGTCCGGCGAGAGCGCCCTGACCTCGAAGTTCATCCCCGAGTGGTAGGTGCCGCACAGTTCGGCGCAGCGGCCGACGAACGAACCTTCCTTGTCGATCGAGTTCTGGAAGGTGAAGTCCTGGTTGTTCTTCTCCGGGTCCGGCATGACGTCCCGCTTGAAGTGGAACTCCGGCACCCAGAACGAGTGGATGACGTCGGCCGACCGCAGGTTGTACTGGATCGTCTTGTTCGTCGGCAGGACCAGCAGCGGGATCTCGGTCGAGCTGCCGACCGTGGTGATCTCGGGGTCGGCCTGGTTCTTGGAGTCGCTCTTGTACTTGAACTCCCAGTTCCACTGGAACGCGACGATGTCGACCGTGACGTCCGGATCGTCCGTCTCGGCGAGCACGCGGTTCTCGGTGGTCGCGGTGAAGAAGAACAGCACGCAGACCATGATCGTCGGGACGACGACCGTGAAGATCTCCAGCGGGATGTTGTACTGGAACTGACGGGGCAGTTCCTCTTCCGCGCCGTCGGCGGTCTTCTTCTTGCGGTGGAAGATCGCGGTCCAGAAGATCAGCGCCCAGACGATGACACCGACGGCCAGCGCGGCGATGACGGTCCACGTCCACAGGGTGCGCATGTCGTGCGCCTGCGGGGTCACCCCGACCGGCCAGCCGAAGCGGAGGATCTCGTCCCCGGAACAGCCCGTCGCCGTCAGCATCACCAGCGCGGCGAGCGCTGCGACGCGACCAGCCCGCTTAACTGGGATGCGCTCTGGATTTCCCACTGCGCCTTGCCCTTTCACCCAGAGCCTCCTCGACCGATCTTCGTGACAGGCGGAGCCTAGCCGAGTTGCGGCGCCGCGCTGACTAAGGGGTAACCCCAACACGCGTATCCCCCACCACATCCGGGTGTACACACCCACCGGCATACTGGGCCCTTCTCCCCCGCTCGGCCAACAAGAGGTGTGTGAACTAGACGTGTGCGGCCTGCTTGGACTGATCTGTTCGACCGAAGCCGACGCGGCGAGCGCCCGTGACGCCGTCGACGCGGCCATGCGCTGCCAGCGGCACCGGGGCCCCGACGAGCACGACACCTGGGCCGACGCCGAGGTCGTCTACGGGTTCAACCGGCTGGCCTTCATCGACGTCGACCACGCCCACCAGCCGCTGATCTGGGGTCCGCCGGAGGCACCCGAGCGCTACACGCTGAACTTCAACGGCGAGATCTACAACTACAAAGAGCTGCGCGACGAGCTGGCCGCCGAACACGGTGCGAAATTCGCCACAGAGGGTGACGGCGAGGCGATCGTCGCGGCGTACCACTACCTCGGCGACGACGCGGTGAAGAAGCTGCGCGGGATGTTCGCCTTCATGATCTGGGACTCCCAGGAGAAGGTCGTCTTCGGCGCGCGTGACCCGTTCGGCATCAAGCCGCTGTTCTACTCCGCCGGCCCCGGCAAGGTCGCCTTCTCCAGCGAGAAGAAGAGCCTGCTGGAGCTCTCCGGCGTGCTCGGGGTCGAGGACAAGCTGGACAAGACGGCCCTGCAGCACTACCTGGTGCTGCAGTACGTGCCGGAGCCCGAATCGATGCACACCGGAATCCGCCGCGTCGAGTCCGGCACGTCGTTCCGGGTCGTCCCCGGCGGTGAGGTCGAGTTCACCCGCTACTTCCACCCGCAGTTCAACGCGAAGCCGGTCAACAACCAGGCCGAGGCCGACGAGCTGTACGAGCGCATCGCCGATGTGATGCGCGACTCGGTCGGCAAGCACATGATCTCCGACCCGGACGTCACGGTCGGCGCGTTCCTGTCCGGCGGCATCGACTCCACCGCGACCGCGACGCTGGCCAAGGAGCACAACCCGAACCTGATCGCGTTCACCACCGGTTTCGAACGCGAGGGCTACTCCGAGGTCGACGTCGCCGCCGAATCGGCCGCCGCGATCGGCGTGAAGCACGTGGTCCGCACGGTGTCGGCGGACGAGATGATGGAGGCGCTGCCGCTCATCGTCTGGTACCTCGACGACCCGGTGGCAGACCCGGCGCTCGTGCCGCTGTGGTTCATCGCCCGCGAAGCACGTAAGCACGTCAAGGCGGTGCTGTCCGGCGAAGGCGCCGACGAGCTCTTCTGCGGCTACACGATCTACAACGAGCCGATCTCGCTGGCTCCGTTCGAGAAGATCCCGGGCGGGATGCGGAAGATCATCGGCAAGGTCTCCACGAAGATCCCGGAAGGCACCCGCGGCAAGGACCTGCTGCGGCGCGGGGCGCTGCCGCTGGAAGACCGCTACTACGGCAACGCGCGCAACTTCCGCGACGACCAGCTCCGCAAGGTACTGCGCACGTATGAGGACGGGATCGGCTTCAAGGACGTCACCGCGCCTTGGTACAAGATCTCCGAGAACTGGGACCCGGTCGCGCGGATGCAGCACGTCGACCTCTACACCTGGCTGCGCGGCGACATCCTGGTCAAGGCCGACAAGGTGACCATGGCGAACTCGCTGGAACTGCGCGTGCCGTTCCTCGACGCCGAAGTGTTCAAGGTCGCCTCGACCATCCCGCTCGACCAGAAGCTCGCGCACGGCACCACGAAGTACGCGCTGCGCCAGGCGCTGGCGAAGATCATCCCGGGACACGTGCTGAACCGGCGCAAGCTGGGATTCCCGGTGCCGATCCGGCTGTGGCTGCGCAACGAGATGTACGACTGGGCGAAGGGCATCATCTCGGACTCGCGGACCGACGCGCTGCTCGACAAGAAGGCCGTCCTGGCGCTGCTCGAAGAGCACAAGGCCGGGCAGCTCGACCGCAGCCGTCAGCTGTGGGCGCTGCTGGTGTTCATGCTGTGGCACGGCATCTTCGTCGAGAACCGCATCAAGCCCGAGGTGCCGGAACCCGTCTACCCGGTGAAGCTCTAGTCACGACTCCGTACTGGCCTTCACCGGTCACTGGGTGAAGGCCAGCATGGAGGGATGGACTTCGTCCTCGTGCACGGCACGACGCAGAGCCCGGCGGGCTGGGACCGCGTGGCCAAGCTGCTCACCGCCGCCGGGCACCGCGCGATCGCCGTGGACCTGCTGACCCCGGTGGACCTGCCGATCGAGGGCTACGCGCAGCACGCGCGGGACCAGTACGACGGCGGACGGCCGGTCGTCGTGGCCCATTCCGGATCCGGGGTGCTGCTTCCCGCGATCGCCGAAGCGCTCGACGCGCGGGCCATGGTGTGGGTCGCCGCCTACATCCCCGACTTCGCCGGCGGCCGGAGCCTGCGCGACGAGGCACCGGCCGTGCTCGAACCCGACTGGATCGGCGTGGACCCGACGGCGGATCCCGCGAAAGCGTCGGAATTCCTCTTCCACGACTGCGATCCCGAGACCGAACGGCAGGCGCTGGACAGTCTGCGGCTGTTCGCCCCCGCGGTGCTCGCGACGCATCCCGCCGGGGCCGCGCCGGAGATCCCATCGACGGTGGTCGTCCCCACCCGCGACCGCACGCTTCGGCCGGAGTGGATGCGCCGGGCCGCGCGGGAACGGCTCGGCGTCACCGCGATCGAGATCGACGCCGGGCACTGTCCCCACATTTCGCGGCCCGCCGAACTCGCCGCCATCCTGACCAGGCGCGGCTGAAGGGGCCTTTCCCCGCGTCTCACGCGGTGAAGGGCCCCTTCGCTGCATCACATGAGGGGAAAGTCCCCTTCAGCTCAAGCGGGCAGGATCGCCGCGATCTCCTCGGCGGACTCCGGTCCGAAGGCCTCCTTGAGGCGGCCCAGGACGTCGGCCCGGTCGAAGGACCATTCCTGCGTGCCCACGGTCTCCAGCACCAGCACGGCGATCAGCGAGCCCAGCTGCGCCGAACGCTCCAGGCCGAGCCCGCCGTCGATACCGGCGATGAACCCGGCGCGGAAGCCGTCGCCGACGCCGGTCGGGTCGACCTTGCCGCGTTCCGGGACGGCGCCGATCTGCAGCGCGAGGCCGTCCTTGCCGACGATCTCGACGCCCTTCTCCCCGAGCGTGGTGATCCGCATGCCGACCCGGTCGAGGACGTCGGCCTCGGACCAGCCGGTCTTCTGCAGCAGCAGTTCCCATTCGTAGTCGTTGCTGAACAGGTACTTCGCGCCCTCGATGAAGGCGCGCACCTGCTCGCCGTCCATCCTGGCCAGCTGCTGCGAGGGGTCGACGGCGAAGGTGTAGCCGCGCTGCCGGCACTCCTCGGCGTGCCGGACCATGCCTTCGGGGTCGTCCGGGCTGATCAGCACGAGCGACAGCGCGCCGGCGTGCGCGGCGACCGGCTCCAGCTCGATGTTGCGGGATTCCGCCATCGCACCGGCGTAGAAGGTGGCGATCTGGCAGAGGTCCTCGTCGGTGGTGCAGACGAAGCGGGCGGTGTGCGCGACCTCGGAGACCAGCACTCCGGCGGTGTCGACGCCGTGCCGCTCGAGCCAGGACCGGTAGTCGGCGAAGTCGGAGCCCACCGCGCCGACCAGGATCGGACGCTTGCCCAGCACCCCGAGACCGAAGGCGATGTTCGCGCCGATCCCGCCCCGCCGGACGACGAGGTCATCGGCCAGGAAGCTCAGGGACACCCGGTGCAGCTGCTCGGCGATGAGCTGCTCGGCGAACCTGCCTGGGAAGTGCATGAGGTGGTCGGTTGCGATACTGCCGGATACCGCGATCCTGGCGTTGTCTGCCACCGGTTCTCCTTGGTCGGTCGGCCCCGCCGAGGCGAGGACGGCTAAGTTACCCGCAGGTCATGCCCCATACGGGTTGCTTCGGGCACGGCCATCGACACTACCGGTTGGTAGTGGTGTCCTACTCGCACACGAGTCATTAGCTTGTCGTTCGTGACCACTTCCGCGTATCACCTCGAACCGGAATCGATCGGCGAACTCATCGCCGACTGTGCCGGCATCCCGTCCTCCCTCCAGGCCGAGAACCTGCCACTGCCCCGGCAGATCGCTCCGCCCTGGACCGTGGACGAGCGGTGCCTCGCCCAGGTCGCCGATCTGGACGCCTACGTCTGATCCCGTTCCGGGCATGAAGAAGGGCCGCGACCTGCGTGAGGTTCGCGGCCCTTCTTCATGCTTCGACGCGGATCAGTGGAAGCTGTCGCCGCAGGCGCAGCTGCCGGTCGCGTTGGGGTTGTCGATCGTGAAGCCCTGCTTCTCGATCGAGTCGACGAAGTCGATCACGGCGCTCGACACGTACGGCGCGCTCATCCGGTCGACGGCGACGCGAAGGCCGTCGAAGTCACGGAACAGGTCACCGTCGAGCGTGCGCTCGTCGAAGAACAGCTGGTAGCGCAGGCCCGCGCACCCACCGGGCTGGACGGCGATGCGCAGATGCATATCGTCGCGGCCCTCCTGCTCGAGCAGGGCCTTCGCCTTGCTGGCGGCGGCGTCGGTCAACGTGACGCCGTGGGTCTCCTCGGCGGTTTCGGCCTGAGCTGCGGCTGCCTGCTCAGCGGTCGTCATGGTTCTCCCTCTGGTCGAACTCGCTGCGGGTACTCGTCTTGCACATGGTCCAACACGTCGGAGTCCCGATCTGTTCCCCTCCATGGTGACATATCGCTCGGCCTGGTGCGTGGCACCGTGATGCCCGCGACTACCCTGGAGAGGTGAGGTTCCTGCGCCGTAGCACCACAGACTCCGCCACGACGGACACCGAGACCCCCGGCGACGAGGCCGTCGAGGTCCAGGCCAAGTCGTACACGCCCGGAAAGGGCAAGGCCACCCCCAAGCGGCGTGAGGCCGAGGCCAAGCGCCGCGGCCCGGTGGCGCCCCCGCCGACCACCATGCGGGAGGCGATGAAGCGCAACAAGGAGCTCCGGAAGTCCGCGAAGGCCGACCCGGAGTACAAGCTCAAGCAGCGCAACGCCGCCAAGGAACGCCGTGAGCGGATGATGGCGGGCGAGGACAAGTACCTGCTCCCCCGTGACCGCGGCCCGGTCAAGGCGTACATCCGTGACCTGGTCGACTCGCGGCGCAACCTGCTCGGCCTGTTCATGCCGCTGGCGATCCTGGTGTTCGTCGCGCTGATCCTGCCGTACCCCGAGGTCCAGCGGTACGCGACGCTCCTGTGCACCGTGATGCTGCTCGGCATGATCGTCGAGGGTTTCCTCAGCGGGCGCCGGATCGCGAAGATGGTCCGCCTGAAGTTCCCGAACGAGACGATCAAGGGCACCTCCGTCGGCTGGTACTCCTTCATCCGCGCGAGCCAGATCCGCAAGCTGCGGGTTCCGAAGCCGCGGGTCAGCCCCGGCGACAAGGTCTGAGCAGGCGAAACCCAGGTCGTTAGCCAGCCTAACGGCCTGGGGTAGAGTCGCGCTCATGGAGTTTCGACGACTGGGCCGCAGCGGCCTCAATGTCAGTGAGATCTCGTACGGCAACTGGCTCACCCACGGGTCCCAGGTGGAAGAGGACCAGGCCCAGGCCTGCATCAAGGCGGCGCTCGACGTCGGCATCACCACGTTCGACACCGCTGACGTCTACGCCAACACGGCCGCCGAATCGGTACTCGGCCGCGGCCTGAAGGGCCTGCGCCGCGAAAGCCTGGAGATCTTCACCAAGGTCTACTGGCCGACCGGCCCCAAGGGCCCGAACGACCAGGGTCTCGGCCGCAAGCACATCATGGAGTCGGCGAACGCTTCGCTGAAGCGGCTCGGCACCGACTACGTCGACCTCTACCAGGCGCACCGGTTCGACCGGACCGTCCCGCTCGAAGAGACGTTCCTCGCCTTCGCCGACCTCGTCCGCCAGGGCAAGGTGCTCTACGTCGGCGTCTCCGAGTGGACCGCCGAGCAGATCACCCAGGGCGCGGCGATCGCACGCGAACTGAAGGTGCCCCTCATCTCGAACCAGCCGCAGTACAACGCCCTGTGGCGGGTCATCGAGGCGCAGGTCATCCCGGCCTCCGAACGCGAAGGGCTCAGCCAGATCGTCTGGTCGCCGATCGCGCAGGGCGTGCTCACCGGGAAGTACAAGCCCGGTCAGCCGCTGCCCGAGGGCTCCCGTGCGACCGACGAGAAGGGCGGCGCCAACATGGTCGCCCGCTTCCTCAACGACGACGTCCTCGAGCGCGTCCAGCGGCTTCAGCCGATCGCGGACAAGGCGGGACTGACGATGGCCCAGCTGTCCGTGGCGTGGGTGCTGCAGAACCCGAACGTCGCCTCGGCGATCATCGGCGCTTCGCGACCGGAGCAGGTGCACGAGAACGTGAAGGCGGCGGGCGTGAAGCTGGACGCGGATCTGCTCGCCGCGATCGACGAGGCCCTCGACGGCGTCGCCGAGACCGACCCGACGCTGACCCGCTCCCCCTGACGTGGCTGAAGGACGCTTTCCCCGCATGCGATGGGGGGAAAGCGTCCTTCACCGCGTGCGATGCGGGGAAAGCGTCAGTCGCCGTGCACGCGCGAGTGGTACGCGACCTGGCCGTCGAGGTCGAGGGCGTCACCGGGAGCGCGCAAGGGATCGATGCCCAGGCCCCGCAGCAACCTGCTCGCGCCGGCGACCCGGTCGCCGGTCCGGCCGTCGAGCCGCTCCGGCCGGTGACCCCGCTGGATCAGCAGTCCCTCGACGTCGTCGATCAACCGGTACGGGTCGTAGACCTGCTGCTCAGGCATGAGCACCACCGGGAGCCCAGGTCTTCCCGGTGATCCGCTCGTAGACCTCGGTGTAGCGCTTGCGGGTCGCCTCGACGATCTCGTCCGGGATGGCCGGGCCGGGCGGTGTCTTGTCCCAACCGGTGGTCGTGGACCAGTCGCGGACGAACTGCTTGTCGAACGCGTGCTGCGTGCGGCCCGGCTCGTACTCGTCGGCGGGCCAGAAACGGGACGAGTCCGACGTGAGCACCTCGTCCCCGAGCGTCAGCACACCGTCGGCGTCGAAACCGAATTCGATCTTGGTGTCGGCGATGATGATGCCGTTCTTCGCCGCGTGCTCCGCACCCTTGGTATAGACCTCGAGCGTCAGGTCGCGAATGCGGTCCGCGGTCTCCTGGCCGATCTCGTTCACGACGTCGGCGAAGGTCATGAACTCGTCGTGGCCGGTGTCGGAGATCTTCGTGGTGGGCGTGAAGATCGGCTCGGGCAGCTTGTCCGCCTCGACGAGACCGGCGGGCAGTTCGACGCCGGAAACCTTGCCGTCGCGCCGGTATTCACGCATTCCGAGACCGGTGAGGTAGCCGCGCGCGATGCACTCGACCTGGATCATCTTCAGCGGCTTGCACCGCATGGCGCGGCCGGCGAATTCGGCGGGGACGTCGGTCGTGGAGATGACGTGGTTCGGCACCACGTCGGCCATCTTTTCGAACCACCAGGCGGAAAGCTGGTTCAGCAGCGCGCCCTTGTCCGGAATCGGGGTCGGCAGCGAGACGTCGTAGACCGAAACGCGATCCGAGGCGACGAGCAGAATGTCGCCGTCGATTTCGTAAAGGTCCCGGACCTTACCCGCGTGAATGTGCTTCATGCCCCGTCCTCGATGTTGTATTCGTAAAAAATCCAGTGGTCCGGCAAGGCCGCCGATTCGCCGTACTCGAGTACGTCACCCTCGGCGGACAGAAACCTGTTGCGACTCAACAGAATCGCCGAACCTTCGGCCACGCCGAGTTCCGCCGCCTCCTCCGCACCCGCCAGCCCCGCGGCGTGCTGAGAATGAGTCGACGCCAGAACACGGCCTGTCCGGTCCGCCACGTATTTGACCGTGCCTTCGACGATCCGCACCGGCTCGAAGAGCAACGGGGCCTTCGACGCGACAGCGCCGTCGAACCACGAGACCGACGTCGACACCGGCCGGCCTTCGCCCGCATACGTGGTCCGTCGCCGACGGATCACCGGAGAACCTTCATCGATTCCGAGCGCGCCCGCCACCCGGTCCGGTGCGGACAGGAGGCCTGCTTCGCGGATTTTCGCGTAGTGGCCCGGTGGATAGACCTTGCCGGTTCGCGCGATCGAGATCGTCCGATCGCGCGCGGAGCGGTGCAGCGCCCTGGTCTGCACCACTGTCCCGACCCCGCGTACCGCGCGGACCAGACCTTCGGCGCGGAGCGTCGAGAGCACCTTCATCGCCGTCGCCATCGCGACGTTCCAGTTCCTGGCGATCTCCCGCGCGGACGGGACCGTGTCGCCTTCCTTGAGCCTGCCCGAAACGATGTCGTCGCGAATGCTTCCCGCGATCTGGAGATACGGCGGTTCGGGTCGATCGACGGCGGGCAAGGTGACTCCTCACAAGGTCGCGCGGTGCGCACAAGCGTTCTAGCACACCAATGGGCGAGCACCAAGGATCCTGCTCACACCCCATTATTACGTACTAGTACACATTCTGGACGGTGCTCTAGTACACCTGTTACTCTCCGAGAAGTTCCCGAAACCCGTTAGGGGGCTCGATGAACCACCTGAGCATCGACGAACTGCTCGAAGAGCTTCGAAGACGCCGGTGGGTCGTCTACATCTTCGGCCCCCGGGAGGAACCGGAGGTCTGGGCCGCGGTGTTCCAGTGGGACACCTGCGCCGACGTCCTCATCCTCCGCGGTGAGGAACGGGCGAGCGCCTTCCGCGTCACCACGGTCGCCGACACGGATGTCTTCCGGCCGGCACTCGTCTCATGGCAGTACCACTCCACGGCCGACTGGACCCTGCGCGCCGTGCTCACCATCCCGGCTCCCGGCGAGTCCGCCGCGCCGATCCAGCTGCTGCAACCACATCCGGACTGCGTGATCCCGATGGAAGCGCGCCGGCCGGTCACCATCCTGCCCGCCATACCGGTCAAGGCCGACCAGGGAGATCCCTAACCTCGGCCGATCACCTGCTCGGCGACAACGAGGTCGTGCGGGTAGGTGATCTTGAGGTTCTCCGCGCTGCCCGGAACCCACCGCACCGGCAGCGCGGAGAACCTTTCCATGCACGAAGACGTGTCCGTGCCGACGAAACCCTCTCGCTCGGCCGTTTCGTAGGCTTCGAGCAACGGGGCGGCGCGGAAGCCTTGTGGCGTCTGCACCCTGATCGCCCCGGGCAGCGCGCCGGAAACGGTGTCGTCGTCGACGCGCACGATGTCGTCGGCCGCGACGCCGGGCACCGCTCCCCCGTGGCGCCGCGTGCCGGCGAGGACGTCCGCGATCAGTTCCGGGGTGACGAGCGGACGGGCCGCGTCGTGCAGCAGTACGGCGTCGATCTCTCCGCTCTCGATACGGGAAGCCAAGTGGCGCAAGGCGTTCAGCTCCGAGCCCTGACGCGTCGCGCCGCCGTGGACGAGTTCGACCTCGCCCGGATGCGCGGCGAGCACCTCGTGCGCGAGTTCGGTGTCCTGCGGCCGGATGACCAGCACGAGCACCTCGATCCCTGGCACGCGGGCGAAGGCGCCGAGCGACCACGCGACGACCCGTTTGCCCGCCACCGGCAGGTAGACCTTGTTGAGTTTGGCGCCGACCCGGGTGCCCGCTCCGCTCGCGAGCACCACCCCGGCGGCCTTCGTCTGAGCCACAGGCAACTCTGGCACAGGCGGGTGGGTAGGTTGGGCCCGGCCACCGAAGCGATCCGAAGGGGCAGGGCGTTGGACGACGAAATCCTCGAGTTCGCCGAAGTCGAGCAGCCTGATGAACACGCGCGCTCGGCGGCGATCGCCCTGCACTCGAAACTGATCAAACCGGCGGGTTCGCTGGGCAGGCTCGAAGAACTGGGCGTGTGGGTCGCGGCCTGCCAGGGCCAGTCGCCGCCACGGCCGTTCACGCGGCCCCGGGTCGTGGTGTTCGCCGGGGACCACGGCATCGCCGCGAAGGGCGTCTCGGCCTATCCGGGTGAGGTCACCGCGCAACTCGTCGGCAGCATGCTGACCGGCGGCGCGGCCATCAATGTCCTGGCGGCCTCGGCGGGCGCGAGCGTCCGGGTCGTCGACATGGCCGTCGACAGCGACGCTCCCGCGACGCGGTCGATCGGCGAGTTCAAGGTGCGGCGCGGCTCCGGCTCGATCGACGTCGAGGACGCGCTGACCGACGAGGAGGCGCGTGCCGCCGTCCGCGCGGGCCGGGCGATCGCCGACGCCGAGGTCGACGGCGGGGCCGACCTGCTCATCGCGGGCGACCTCGGGATCGGGAACAGCACTCCGGCCTCGGTGCTGGTCGCGGCGCTGACCGGCGGCGAACCGGTGGCCGTCGTCGGCCGCGGTTCCGGGATCGACGACAACACCTGGATGCGCAAGGCCGCGGCGGTCCGGGACGCGCTGCGGCGCGCACGGACCGTACTGGCCGACCCGGTCGCGCTGCTGCGCACCGCCGCGGGCGCGGACATCGCCGCGATGTCGGGTTTCCTCGCGCAGGCCTCGCTCCGGAAGACGCCGGTGATCCTGGACGGCCTGGTCGCCTCCGCGGCCGCGCTGGTCGCCGAGGAACTCGTTCCCGGCGCGCGGCAGTGGTGGGCCGCGGGCCAGCGTGGCGGCGAACCCGCGCACGCGCTGGCGCTGGAGCACCTCGACCTGGACCCGATCCTGGACCTGGACGTGCGCCTAGGCGAGGGGACGGGCGCGGTCGCGGCGCTGCCGCTGGTGTTCATGGCGACGCGGGTGCTCGCGGAGATGGCCACGCACGAGCAGGCCGGGGTGAGCGGGCCGCTGATCGAGGCTCCCGCTTCCTGAGACCTCCGGCCGTTCATCCCGAGCACCTCCGGCCACCGAAGTGGTGAAGGCCTCCTTCCCTACGCTCAAGGTAGGGAAGGGACGCCTGCTCGGCGCCACGATGATCGTCGCCGGGATGCGCCCCGNCCTACGCTCAAGGTAGGGAAGGAGGCCTTCACGGACTCACCGGGCCAGAGCCTCAGCCCAGCGGGTACATCCAGCCTTCCGGTGCGGGCCGGGTGCCCTCCTGGATCCCGGTCAGCGCGCCGCGCAGCTTCATCGTCAGCTCGCCGGGCTGCCCGCCCGCGACGGAGAACTCGCCGCCCGCGTGCTTCACGTGTCCGACCGGCGTGATGACCGCCGCGGTCCCGCAGGCGAACACCTCGGTCAGCTCGCCCGAGGCCGCCGCCTTCTCCCACTCGTCGGTGGAGACGCGCCGCTCCTCGACCTGGTGCCCGAACGACTTCGCCAGCTCCAGCAGCGACTTGCGGGTCACGCCCGGCAGGAGCGACCCGGTCAGTTCCGGGGTCACGACGCGGGCCTCGTCACCGGAGCCGAAGACGAAGAACAGGTTCATCCCGCCCATTTCCTCGACCCAGCGCCGCTCGACCGCGTCGAGCCACACGACCTGGTCGCAGCCCTTCTCGACGGCCTGCGCCTGCGCGACGAAGGACGCCGCGTAGTTGCCCGCGCACTTCGCCTCGCCGGTGCCGCCGGGGACGGCGCGCACGTACTCGGTCGAGAGCCACACGCTCACCGGCTTCACGCCGCCGGCGAAGTACGAGCCGGCGGGCGAGCCGATCAACGCGTAGAGGTACTCGTTCGCGGGCCGGTTGACGCCGAGCCCGGCTTCGGTGGAGATCATGAACGGCCGCAGGTACAGCGACTCGCCCGGCTTCGTCGGGACCCAGCGGCTGTCGACCGCGATGAGCTCGCGGATCGAGTCGAGGAAGGTCTCCACCGGCAGCTGCGGCATGGCGAGGCGCTCGGCCGAGTTGCGGAAGCGGATCGCGTTCGCGTCGGGGCGGAACGCCGCGATCGTGCCGTCGGGCTGGCGGTACGCTTTGAGGCCTTCGAAGATCGCCTGGCCGTAGTGCAGCACGGAGGTGGCCGGGTCGAGCGAGAAGGGCGCGTACGGCCCGACCGTGGCGTCGTGCCAGCCCTGCTCGGCGCTCCATTTCACGGTCACCATGTGGTCGGTGAAGTGCAACCCGAAACCGGGTGCGGCCAATACGTCCGCGACGCGTTCCGGGCTCGCGGGGCTCGGGTGCGGGAGGTGGCTGAACTGCGTCGAGGTCGTCATACCCAAGACGATAACGCTTGGTCGGACCCACGTTAGTCGGACGTCCGCATATCTTTACCTCCCGCGATCTGTCCGTCACGACGAACACGAGAGGGGTCGCGCCCCTAGGATGGCGGCGTGACGTACAACCAGATGCAGCCCGCCACCCCGGCCCAGCCCGCCACCCCCGGCGCGGGGGCCGACGTCAAGACGTTCGCGACGGCCGTGCTGCTCACCTTCGGCACCGGCGTGCTGATGATGGACGGCTGGGCCCTGCTCGACAGCGGCTTCGGCGCGTTCCTCGGCCTGGTCGCCGGCGGTTTCGGCATCTTCTGGTGGAAGAGCATTCACGGCAAGGTGTTCCCGCGCGAGCTGTCCACCAAATCGGTGGTCATCCTGACGGTGATCAACGTGGTGCTGGTGCTGCTCCTGCTCCTCCAGGTGAGCTAGAGCAACCCCTCGGGGAGGCCGGGCGCGGGCCAGTCCGGGTCGGGCCGGAAGTCGGTCCACGTCCCGTCGAAGGGGAACGCCCCGGCGTCCGCGAGTGCCCCGATCCGCTCACCCTCGGCACGCAGGCGTTCGAGCTGCCACGCGGTGATGCGGCCGGCGAGGACGGCCTCCTCCGCCTCGTCCTCGTCCTTCCACTGCCAGCGCCCGCCGGGCTCGACGGCGACGTCGAGGATGCCGTCGATGCGGTCGGGTCCCGACGCCGTGCGCCCCAGCGGGACCTCGAGGTTGACGTACCAGTTCAGGAAGCGGCCGCCGGCGTCGAAGAACCACCAGACCGACGACCATTCGTCGTCGGCGATGCGGCGCAGCGTCGAGGTGTCGCGCCAGAGGTCCGCCACGCGCACCCTCGGCACCCGGAACCGCTCCTCCAGCGGCGCCTCGCGGAAGAGGCGCCCGTCGGCGAGCCTGCTGCCGACGATCGGGGTGTCCGCGGGCAGCCAGCCGAGCAGCACGGTGCCGTCGTCGGAGATGACGCGAAGCGGGTGATGCTGGCCGATCGAGCCGTCCGGTCGCAGGAAGCGTTCGACGACCGTGTCGCCCGGGGTCCAGTGAGGATCACGCACGCCTTGAACGGTACCGACGGGCGCGGACCCGCAGAACCAGTTCGGTGAGCGTTCCCACTCCCGCGAGCCCGAGGGCCACGACCGGCCCAGCGAAGGCCGCGGCGACGGCCACGATCAGTCCACAAGCGAGTGTCGCCTTCGGACGTTCCGGGGAAAGCCGCTCGCGGCCGTCGGTGAAGGCGTCCACCGCGACGGGGACGGTCGCCACGGCGGCCACGACGGTCAGCACCGGCAGCAGCGAAACCGCGTCGGCCGCGGCGAGGAGCTCACGGAACGACGTCGCCGAGAGCCCCAGCCGGATCGGGCCCAGCTGGTAGAGGGCGACGGCGGTGATCGCGACGGCCACGGCCCCCACCGCGGCGGCGCGGCCCGCGCCGGGACGGCGGGGCAGCAGGAACGGCAGCAGCACCAGCACGGCGAGGCCGAGCCCGGGCACGGACGGCGGGTCCGGCGCGATGAACTGCGCCAGCGGCGGGATCCCGACGCAGATCGCGATCAGGGACACGGCCGCGGCCAGCAGCAGGCCGGTGACCCAGCGGGCTGCGTAGTCGCCGAGGCGGACCCCGGCCAGGTCGGCGACGGTCACCACGACGGCGACCACCGCGGCGGCGGCTCCCGGCGCGGACGGGAAGAGGTACTGGCCGAACGTCGTCGCGAAGACCAGGACCAGGCCCAGCCGCGAAACGGACCCCGCGATCCGCTCGGCCCGGGTGTCACCCAACCGCGGAAGCAACGCCTCGACCGCGACCGCGAGCACGGCTGCGACCACGACGGCGACGAGTATCCAGTAGTCCGCTCCGGAGGTGCCCACCGCCAGCGCGATGAGCAGACCGCCAGCCAGTCGCACGCCGTCTCCCTTCCAGTTCGTCCAGTTACCCGGTCGGCCCCGCTGTTCCCCCAGGTCCCACTGTCATTAGCATGGCTCACGATCCAACCGGGCGGCCGCCCGGTACCACCGCGAACGCGCGAGGAGCCAGAAGTGACCGTGCCGAAGCTTGCCCTGACCGAGAACGCCGAAGCGGCGCTTGCCAAGACGCGCGCCGACGTCGTCGTGATCGGCACCCTGCAGGGTGAGGACGGTCTGGCTCTCGCCGCCGGTTCCTCCGTCGCCGACGCCGCTTTCGACGGCAAGCTCGCCGAGGTCCTCGGCACCCTCGGCGCCTCCGGCAAGGCCGACGAGGTCGTCAAGGTGCCGACGCTGGGCAAGCTGTCCGCCGGTGTCGTGCTGGCCGTCGGCCTCGGCAAGGCGGGCGCGGAGGGCGTCACCGCCGAGCAGGTCCGCCGGGGCGCCGGTGCCGCCGCGCGGGCGCTGAGCGGGACCGACCGCGCGTTCGTCACGCTGTCGGCGATCGACCTGCAGGCCGCCGTCGAGGGCAGCGTGCTCGGCGCCTACAACTTCACCGAGTACCGCTCCGAGAAGGGCGACGGCCCGGTCGCCAAGGTCGACTTCGTGAGCCCCGAAGAGGGCACCGCCAAGGACCACAAGGCGACGCTGAAGGCCGCCGGCCTGATCGCCGAGTCGGTCATCATCGCCCGCGACCTGATCAACACCCCGCCGAACGACCTGTTCCCGGCCTCCTTCGCCGACCGCGCGAAGACGCTGGCCGAGGCGAACAACCTCGACTTCGAGGTCCTCGACGAGAAGGCCCTCAAGCGCAAGGGCTTCGGCGGCATCCTCGGCGTCGGCGGCGGTTCGTCGCGGCAGCCGCGCCTGCTGCGCATCGCCTACAAGCCCGCGAAGGCCTCGAAGAAGGTCGCGCTGGTCGGCAAGGGCATCACCTTCGACTCGGGCGGCATCTCGATCAAGCCCGCCGCGAACATGGACCACATGACCTCGGACATGTCGGGCGCGGCCGCCGTGCTCGCTTCCGTGGTGCTGGCCGCGAAGCTGAAGTACCCGCTCGAGGTCGTCGCGCACATCCCGCTGGCGGAGAACCTGCCCTCGGCCACCTCGTACCGGCCGGGCGACGTGCTCAGCATGTACGGCGGCAAGACCGTCGAGGTGCTCAACACCGACGCCGAAGGCCGTCTCGTGCTGGCCGACGCCATCGTGCGCGCGGGCGAGGAGAACCCCGACTACCTGATCGAGACCTCGACCCTGACCGGCGCGCAGGTCGTCGCGCTGGGCAACCGCACCGCGGGCGTCATGGGTTCGGACGAGTTCCGCGACCGCGTCGCCTCGATCGCGCAGGCCACCGGCGAGGGCGGCTGGGCCATGCCGCTGCCGGAGGAGCTGCGCGCCGACCTCGACTCGCGCCTCGCCGACCTGGCCAACGTCACCGGGCACCGCTGGGGCGGCATGCTCGCCGCGGGCATCTTCCTGCGCGAGTTCGTCACCGAGGGCCTGCCCTGGGCGCATATCGACATCGCGGGCCCGTCGTTCAACACCTCCGGGCCGTGGGGTTACACCGGCAAGGGCGGCACCGGCGTCCCGGTCCGCACCATCGCCGCGGTCCTCGCGGACATCGCCGCGAACGGCTGACCCTTTTCGCGCGTGAAGGCCCCCTTCCCTCGGCTGAGCCGAGGGAAGGTGATCAGTGTCGAAGTCANTCGGTGAGAGCGTCACCGAGGGCACCGTCACCCGGTGGTTGAAGCAGGAGGGCGACACCGTCGAGGTCGACGAGCCGTTGCTCGAGATCTCCACGGACAAGGTCGACACCGAGGTCCCGTCCCCGGTCGCCGGCAAGGTCGTGAAGATCAGCGCTCAGGAGGACGAGACCGTCGAGGTCGGCGGCGAGCTCGCCGTCATCGACGACGGGACCGGCGGGGTGCCGGAGTCCTCCGGTTCCGCCGAGCCGGCCGCGGAAGAGGCGCAGCCCGAGCCGGAGCCGGAGCCCGCGAAGGAGGAGGCCTCCGCGCCGTCCCAGCCGGACACCGCGCCGGCTTCGGGCGGCGAAGGCACCGAGGTGAAGCTGCCCGAGCTGGGCGAGAGCGTCACCGAGGGCACGGTCACCCGGTGGCTCAAGCAGGTCGGCGAGAGCGTCGAGGTCGACGAGCCGTTGCTCGAGATCTCCACGGACAAGGTCGACACCGAGGTCCCGTCCCCGGTCGCCGGCACCGTGCTGGAGATCCGCGCCGGTGAGGACGAGACCGTCGAGGTCGGCGGTGTGCTCGCGGTGATCGGGGCCGCTGGTTCCGCCCCGGCCCCGAAGGCCGAGCCCAAGCCGGAACCCAAGCCCGAGCCGAAGCCGGAGCCCAAGCCGGAACCGAAGCCCGAGCCCAAGGCCGAAGCGGCTCCCGCGCCGAAGCCCGCCCCGGCTCCTCAGGCCGCCCCGGCTCCCAAGGCCGAGGCCCCGAAGCCGGCGGCGAGCAGCGACAACGGCTCGGACAACGCGCCGTACGTGACGCCGCTGGTCCGCAAGCTCGCTTCGGAGCACGGCATCGACCTGTCGTCGCTGACCGGCAGCGGTGTCGGTGGCCGCATCCGCAAGCAGGACGTGCTCGCGGCCGCCGAGGCCAAGCAGAAGGCCGCCCCGGCTCCCGCCGCGCAGCCCGCTGCCGCCGCCCCGGCACCCGCCGCCGCCCCGTCGGCTCCGCGCAAGGCCGCGGTTTCGCCGGAGCTCGCGGCTCTGCGCGGCACCGTGCAGAAGGCCAGCCGGATCCGTCAGATCACCGCCACGAAGACCCGCGAGTCGCTGCAGGTTTCCGCGCAGCTCACGCAGGTCCACGAGGTGGACGTCACGAAGATCGCCAAGCTCCGCCAGCGGGCGAAGGCGGCCTTCAAGGAGCGCGAGGGCGTCAACCTGACGTTCCTGCCGTTCTTCGCGAAGGCCACTGTCGAGGCGCTCAAGCAGCACCCGAACGTCAACGCGTCCTACAACGAGGACACGAAGGAGATCACCTACCACGGTGCGGTGCACCTGGGGATCGCGGTGGACACCGAAAAGGGTCTGCTGTCGGTGGTCATCCACGACGCGGGTGAGCTCAGCCTCGCCGGTCTCGCGCACCGCATCGCCGACCTGGCCGGCCGCGCGCGTTCGGGCCAGATCAAGCCGGACGAGCTGTCGGGCGGCACCTTCACGATCACGAACATCGGCTCCAACGGCGCCCTGTTCGACACGCCGATCATCGTGCAGCCGCAGTCCGGCATGCTCGGGACCGGCGCGGTCGTGAAGCGCCCGGTCGTGATCGCGGACGCCGACGGCAACGACACGATCGCCGTCCGGTCGATGGCGTTCCTGCCGCTGACCTACGACCACCGCCTGGTGGACGGGGCCGACGCGGGCCGCTTCGTCACGACGATCAAGCAGCGTCTGGAAGAGGGCAACTTCGAGGACGAGCTCGGTCTCTGATCCTCCGGTAGTCCGTGAAGGCCCTCGCTCCGCTTCGGCGGGGCGGGGGCCTTCCTCTTTTCTCCCGCATTTAGTCCTCTGAATGCGAAGGTTTGACAGGCAGCCTGGACTCTAGTATTCCGGAATTACGGAAAACAAGAGGGAGGGTGCCACCCATGCTGACCAGACGCCATCTGCTGGCCGGCGCCGCCGCGGGATCGGCCGCGTTGCTGCTACCGGGAACCGCGACCGCGGCCAAGCCGGACACGAAGACCGAACAGGGTTGGCTCGACTGGATCGCCACCCATCGAAGCGATGTCTCCGTCCTGATCGACGACGGCGCGGGCCGCCGCGCCGCGCGCGACGCCGACGTCCGGCGCGTTCTGGCCTCGTCGGTCAAGGTCGTGCATCTCAGCGCGTACGCCGTCGCGGTCGCCGAGGGCAGGCTCGACCCGAAGGAACAGATCCGGGTGGGCGACTGGGACGCCCACCATCCCTTCGTCGCCGACGGCCGCGCGCATTTCCAGGCGCTCAACTGGCTGGGCGTCCCTTGCGACGAGTACGGCATCGCCAAGGATCCCGAGCAGCGTGTCCCCCTGGCGAGGCTCGCCGAAGCGATGATCCTCTTCAGCGACAACGCCGCCACGGACTATCTCCGTGTCCGCCTCGGCGACCCCGCCCTCCAGCGGGCGGCGGCGCGGGGCGGCTGGTTCCGGCCGGACACCCGATCGCTCGGCGGCGAGGTCCTGATGCTGATGATGCCGGAGTACGGGCCCCCACCCGGCAGCCCGGTCGCCGTCCGGCGGGCGATGGGTGACGCGGTCGCGCGCCGGTTCGTGCGCGATCCGGGGTTCCGCGCCGAAGCCTTCAAGCGCTGGCCCGACATGCCGGGCACCTCCGACGCTCAATGGCCGTGGATCAAGGGGCACGGCCAGGGCTCGGCGTCGGATCTGTTCACGCTTCACCGCAGCATCGCGAAGGGCCTGTACGCACCCGCGCGCGAGATCCTCGCGAAGCCGCTCGCGGACCGCGTACCGCCCGGAGCGAACGAAGTGCTCTTCAAGGGCGGAAGCCTGCCGCGTTCACTGACCCTCGGGCTTTCCGTCCGCTGGCCGGGCGGGCGTTCGGGCACGGCGGCCGTCCTGCTCACCGGCGTGAGCGACCAGGACATGCAGAACGCCCTGCCGCTCATCGAACTCGTACTCGCGGCGCTGTCCGACCCGGCCCGGTTCACCGCCCTGGAACGAGCGCTCCGCTGATCGACGGTATAGATAACCGGTATGAACGCTGAGCTCGCCGACCGGATCGCCGCACTCGAAGCACGGGTCGCCGCGCTTGAAGGCGAGCAGCGGGCCGAACCGGTGGCAGGCCCTGGCGGGCTGGTCGGCTATCAGGGCGAGCTGACCGAGCCGTTCGAACTGAGCTGGGCGATCAACGTCACACCCGGCCCGATGCTGGCGCTCGCGGACGGGCCGCGGGTCGAAGTGCTCGCGGCACTGTCCAGCACCGCACGGGTGGCACTGGTGCGGACGCTGGCCGAAAAGGGCGCGCAGACCGCGCCCGCCCTTCAGGAGGCCGCCGAACTCGGATCGCCGGGCCAGCTGTACCACCACCTCAAAGCGCTGACCGGCGCCGGAATCGTCGAGCAGGACAGACGCGGCAGTTACCGGCTCCGGCCCGCCGCGACGATCCCGGTGCTGGTGCTGCTCACCGCCGCGTCCGACGTCGCGGGGCAATTGAAGAACCTGAGCGTGCGCCCGGGTCGCGGATAGGACACGATCGGATCATGCGAGTTCTGATCGCGGGCGCGAGCGGGCTGATCGGCACCTCCCTCACGACACGCTTACGCCGTTCCGGGCACGAAGTGGTCCGTCTCGTCCGCCGGGAGGAGCGGGCGGCCGACGAACGCCGCTGGGATCCCCCCGCCGGCGCGATCGCGGACGGCGCGCTCGACGGGGTCGACGCCGTCGTGAACCTCGCGGGAGCCCCCTTGCTCCCGGGGCGCTGGAGCGCGGCCCGCAAACAGGTCCTCCTCGACAGCCGGGTCGAACCGACGGAGGTCCTCGCGGAAGCCGTCGCCGAACACGGGATCCCCGTGCTGGTCAACGCTTCCGCCGTCGGCTACTACGGCGACGCCGGTCCGTCCCTTGTGGACGAAACGAGCCCGGTCGGACGCGGTTTCCTCGCCGGGCTCTGCACCGCGTGGGAAGGCGCCACCAAGACCGCGGCCACCGCCGGTGCCCGGGTCGTGCGCATCCGCACCGGGCTGGTGCTCGCGCGCGAAGGCGGGCTCCTGGATGTCCTGCGACCGCTGTTCCGGCTGGGGCTCGGCGGAAAACTCGGTGACGGCAAGCAATACATGCCGTGGATCTCGCTCGACGACGAGGTCGGCGCGATCGTTTTCGCGCTGGAGAACGAATCGCTGTCCGGCCCGGTCAACCTCTCCGGACCGCAGCCCGC
Organism: Amycolatopsis coloradensis; assembly: GCF_037997115.1. Taxonomy (NCBI): domain Bacteria; kingdom Bacillati; phylum Actinomycetota; class Actinomycetes; order Pseudonocardiales; family Pseudonocardiaceae; genus Amycolatopsis; species Amycolatopsis coloradensis. The sequence continues at coordinate 3,257,040 of NZ_CP150484.1, read as the reverse complement.
CACGAACGCCGCCTTCACGAAGGCCTTGGGCCGCGCCGTGCACCGGCCGGCGATCTGGCAGGTACCCGGTTTCGCCATGAAGTTCGCCCTCGGGCAGGCGGCCGAGGAGATGGCGCTGTTCGGGCAGCGCGCCCTGCCGCGTGTGCTGGAGGAGGCGGGCTACGCGTTCCGCCATCCGACCCTCGAGGACGCGCTGGCCGCCGCGACATGACCGTGCGGCGCGGTCTGTACACCCTCGCCGGGTCCGTCCTGCTGATCGGTTTCGTCCTCCTCGGGCTGTCCGTCGACGAGCGTCCACCGCCGGTGGACGTCGCGCTCGCCGACGCGTTCCGCGGTCAGCACACCAGGCCCGCCGGTCAGGTGGCGGGCCTGGTCACGAACGTCCTCGGCCCGGTCCTGCCGTTCGTGCTGGGCGCGGTGCTGGTGGTACTCGCCTGGCGCCGCCGGGACCTGACCGTGTTGTGCGTCAAACTCGCCGTCGTCCTGCTGCTGTGCCGGATGACCAGCCTGATCGCGAAACCGGCCTTCTACCGGGAGCGGCCGCGCGAATTCCCCGATCTGAGCTATCCGAGCGGGCACGTGGTCGCCGTCGCGTGCACCGGGTTCGTCGCGGTACTGCTGTGCGCTTGGACCCGTCCGCACCTCGCGCGCCTGGCGATCACGGTCGCCGCCGCGGCGACGGTGGCCGGCGCACTCTGCCGCATCGTCCTGGGCGTGCACTGGCTGACCGACACCGCGGGATCCGTGCTCGCGGTGGGCGGCGTCGGCCTGATCGCGGCGGCCGGGCTGGGCCTGCTCCCCCTGCCGAAAGACCCGGCGTAGTGTCGCTGACGTGAGCTCTTCGACCACGTCATGCCGCGCCTCCGCCGAGCCCGTCGACGTCCGCGAGATCGGGACGATCGACTACACCGAAGCCTGGGAACTCCAGCGAGAGCACGTGACAGCCCGTGCCGACGGTGACGGCCCGGACACCATGCTGCTGCTGGAGCACCCGTCGGTGTACACCGCGGGCAAGCGCACGGAAGCCGAGGACAGGCCGACCGACGGCACCCCGGTGATCGACGTCGATCGCGGCGGCAAGATCACCTGGCACGGGCCGGGCCAGCTGGTCGGCTACCCGATCATCAAACTCGCCGACCCGATCGACGTCGTGCACTACGTGCGGCGTCTCGAAGAGGCCCTGATCACCGTCTGCGATCAGCTCGGCGTGCACACCGGCCGGGTCGAGGGGCGCAGCGGCGTCTGGATCCCCGCCGACGACCGCGGCCCGGAGCGGAAGATCGCCGCGATCGGCATCCGCGTCCAGCGCGGCGTGACCATGCACGGTTTCGAGCTGAACTGCAACGCCGACCTGGGCGCCTTCGACAAAATCGTCCCGTGCGGCATCCGGGACGCGGGCGTGACGTCACTTTCCTACGAGCTCGACCGCGAGGTCACCGTGGCGTCGGTGCTGCCGATGGCGCGCGAAGCCGTGCTCGCGGCGCTGGAAGGCGACCTGCCGGTGAGCGACGAGCGCTGGCTGCCGCGCCCCGAGGCACCCGCGGCCCCTGGCGTCACTTTCGCTCTGCAGAACTGACCTCTGCGAAGATCACCCGTACGACCGCCGGAAACGCCGGTGGTCGTACTGGAGGAAGTCATGCGCAAGTTTTCGCGCGTTCTCGCGACGGCCGGTATCGCGGTCGCCGCTTCGGTGAGCCTGCCCGGTGCGGCGTCGGCCACGCCGCCGCCCGGCTGTACCGGCGGGCACGACGGGGCGAAGTACGCCTGGGCCAGCTGTACCGCGTATGGCGACCGCATGTACCGGGTCACCGCGTACAACTGCAGCCCGGTCTGCGGCAACGCGGTGGGCGAATGGGCAGTCCACGGGGCGGAGTCCCGCCTCACCATCACCTGGCCGGCGAAGATCCTGGACATCGGCGTCGACATTCAGTGACCCGCCAGTACATGAAGGCCCCCTTCCTTGCGCCCGTTGACGACCAGTCCGTCCCCGGCCTCGGTCGCGACCCCCGTCNAAGAGGATGAAGCTCGAGTTGCCCGCGGCGAAACGCAAGGAAGGGGGCCTTCATGTACTTCAGTCCAGCTGAGGGGCGACCTCGGAAGCGATCAGCTCGATCTGGTCCAGATCCGAGAGATCCAGCAGCTGCAGGTAGAGCCGGGTGATCCCGGTCTTCTCCCGCCACTGCCCGACCTTCTCGACGACCTCCGACGGCGTCCCAGCGAGCCCGTTCTCCCGCAGCTCGGAGACCTCGCGGCCCAGCACGCCGGCGCGCTTGGCGACCTCGGCGTCGTCACGGCCCACGGCGACGACGAGCGCGGCCGAGCGGATGATCTCCTTGGGGTCGCGGCCGATCTCGCGGGCGGCGTCGTCGACGCGGCCGAACTGCGCCGCGGCGACGTCCGGGCCCACGAACGGCAGGTTGAACTCGTCCGCGTAACGCGCGGCGAGCGCCGGGGTGCGCTTCTTGCCGCCACCGCCGATGATCACCGGCGGCCGGGGCCGCTGTGCCGGCTTCGGCAGGCCCGGCGAGTCGACGAGCTTGTAGTGCTCGCCGTCGAAGGAGAACGTCTCCCCTTCCGGCGTCTCCCACAGCCCGGTGACGACGGCGAGCTGCTCGGCGTAGCGGTCGAAGCGCTCCTTCATCGGTGGCAGGTCGAGGCCGTACGCGGTGTGCTCGTCGTCGTACCAGCCGGAACCGAGGCCGAGCTCGACGCGGCCGCCCGACATCTGGTCCACCTGCGCTACCGAGATCGCGAGCACCGACGGATGCCGGAAGGTGGCGGCGGTGACGAGGGTGCCCAGCCGCACGCGGCGGGTCTCACGGGCGAGGCCCGCGAGGGTGATCCACGCGTCGGTCGGCCCCGGCAGCCCGGTCGCCGAGCCCATCTTCAGGTAGTGATCGCTGCGGAAGAAGGCGTCGTAGCCCGCGTCCTCAGTGGCCTTGGCCACCCGGAGCAGGTCTTCGTAACTGGCCCCCTGCTGGGGCTCGGTAAAGATCCTGAGGTCCACGCCGCCACCCTAGCCAGGGCGCGGTCAGCTCGCTTTCCCGTGCTCGGCGGGCGGGACACGGCGGAATCCGACGAGCAGCCGCACCAGGACCTCCTCGACCTGGGCGCTGACTTTCTTCGGCTCCGGCGAGCTCGCGATCTCGATGGCGGCGCTCGACAGCGCACCGAACAGCAGCCGCGCGGTGACGTCCACCGGGACGTCGTCGACCTCGCCGACCTCGATGAGCGACTGGATCCCGGTGCGGACCAGGCCGAAGCTGCACCGCTCTTCGGCCTCGCGCCAGCGTTCCCAGCCCATCACCACCGGCGCCTCGTGGATCGCGATGCGCTGGTACGCCGGGTCGAGGCAGCTCTGCAGGAAACCGCGCAGCCCGGCTAGCGCCCGCTCCCACGGCGAGGCCGGGCCGTTCATGATCTTCTCGAGCCGGTCGAAGACCTGGCTCTCGACCGTGTCGAAGGCGGCCTCGAACAGCGCCTGCTTCCCACTGAAATGGTGGTAGAGCGCGCCCTTCGTCACCCTGGCCCGTTTGGCGATCTCGTCGAGAGACGTGCCGGCGTACCCGCGTTTGGTGAACAGCTCCACGGCACTCTCGACGAGTGCCGACCGGGTGGACTCGGAATAGTCCAGCCGCCTTGACCTCATTGTCGCCACCTTCACAACTTTACGCCGCCGGTCCCACTCCATACCCATGGTATGTTGACTGCTGTCAGGTCCGTACCGGGAGTATGCCGCAAACCTGCGGTATGAACCGGGTCACGGAGGGGAGCCCACATCATGAGCTGGAACGACTTCTACCGGCGGCGCGACATCCTCGAAGCCGCACTGCGCCAGGCGGGTCACCACCCGTCCGACGCGATCTCACTCGAAGAAATCCCTGGCGCCACCCAGTACTTCGCGACCGAGGAAGAGCTTCTGGTCGCGCTTCGGTACAAGTGGAACCAGGTGCTCGCAGGTCGCCTCCGCGCCGAGATGACCGATCCGGACTACGCCGACCAGGATCTCGCGCTCGACCGGGTCGAAGCCGTCACCCGTGCCTGGAACAGCGCCACGGCCGAGCACGAGACCCTCCGCGCCGTTCTCGACGCGGCCCTCGAACGGTGCCCCGCGCTGATCCCGTCGCACGAAGCCGAACTGCGCACCCTCGCGCTGACGGCGGGGCTGGCCGACGGCAACGAACCGGCCGAAGAGATCACCAAGGTCGGCAGCGCGTTCGCCACCCTGCTCCGGCACGGACGGCACGCGAAGCCCGCCCGCCGCCGCAGCCCCATGGGTCACCTGCTCCGGTTGCTCGCGCCGAGCGCCTGACCTGGCGTAGCGGCACAGGCGACGATGTAGTTAGGTGACCGGCATGGCTGCTCACGCGCGCTGGACCGAGGCCGACATCCCGGATCAGACCGGCCGGACCGTGTTCGTCACGGGGGCGAACTCGGGGCTCGGGCTGCGCATGTCCGAGGTGCTCGCGGGCAAGGGGGCCCGCGTGCTGCTCGGCTGCCGATCACCGGAGCGCGGCGCCAAGGCGCTGGACCAGGTGCGCGCGGCCGCGACCGGGGAAGCGCCCGAACTCGTCCGGCTGGACCTCGCCGACATCGACTCGGTCCGCGAAGCCGCGAAGAAGGTCCAGGAACTCACGGGCGGCAAGCTCGACGTCCTGGTCAACAACGCGGGAGTCATGGCGACCCCGCGAGGCCACACCAAGGACGGCTTCGAGACCCAGTTCGGCACTAACCATCTCGGGCACGCGGTGCTGACCTGGCTGCTGATGCCGTCCCTGCGGAACGGCTCCGGAGCGCGTGTCGTCACCTTGTCGAGTGTCGCGGCGACGGGCGCACGCATCGACATCGCCGACCCGAACTTCGAGCGCCGGATGTACAACCCCGGCTCGGCCTACGGCCAGTCGAAACTCTCCAATCAGGTGTTCGCGCTCGAACTGGACCGCAGGCTGCGCGCCGCGGGCGACGACGTCATCAGCGTGGCGGCGCATCCTGGCTACACGTGGACCGGGCTCGGTTCGGGGATGGCCCGCTCCTACCGCAACCCCGTGGTGCGCGCGCTCGTCGCCGGCGGCAACCGGATCGGCGAGATCTTCATCGCGCAGAACGCCCGCCAGGGCACGCTCCCGCAGCTGTTCGCGGCGACTTCCCCCGAGGCCGAAGGCGGCGATTACATCGGCCCGCGCGGGCTCGGCGGGCTTCGCGGCGCGCCGGTCAAGGTGCGGCCTTTGGCCGCCGCGAGGAGCGAGTCGCTGGGCGCCGCGTTGTGGGACGTGACCACCAAGTTGACGGGCGTCACCCCCGACCCCGCGTGAGCGGCGGCCACTACTCCGGCGGGCGTAGGGTGGCGGTGTGAGTGCTGCCCCAGATGGCCGCAAGCTGTTGCGGCTCGAGGTCCGGAATTCCCAGACTCCCATCGAAAAGAAGCCGTCGTGGATCAAGACGCGCGCCCGGATGGGTCCGGAGTTCACCGAACTCAAAGGCCTGGTGCGCCGCGAAGGCCTCCACACCGTCTGCGAAGAAGCCGGTTGTCCCAACATCTACGAATGCTGGGAAGACCGTGAGGCCACGTTCCTGATCGGCGGGGGGGCGCGACCTTGCGGGCGATGGTGGCGACGGCGAATCCCGCGGCCAGCCCGCCGGGGGCCTTCACGCGCTTTATGGCAAGGTCGACGCCGTGGACAGGGACGCGTACCTCGAAGGCGCGATCAGGGACGTGCTGAGCGGTGACGACGCGGCGCTCGACGATCGGATCGCGCACGCGGCCCTGCTGTTCGCCGCGTCCGGGACGATGGCGGAGGCCGGCAGGCTGATCACGCATTGGCACGCGCTCACCGAACGGCCCGTCACCGCGCTCGTGCCCGGCGGGCTGCAGGCCCGCGCGTGGGCGATGCTCTTCGAGGCACAAGGGACGCGGCCGGAGTGGGCCGCGGCGCTGACTCCGCTCGATCTCGACGCCGAGGAACGCGCGCACGACGAGTACCTCGCCCGGCGGGCGTCCGATCTCGACGGTCTGTTCGGCGGCTCTCCGATCGGCGAGGCCGTCACGCGTCTCGGGCCGTCGCGCCCGGACCGGTTGCGCGAAGCCGTCGCGCGAGGCGACCTGGACGCCTGGGCGGAGATCGCGTCGCGCCAAGGCCGCCCGGACGTCGCGATGGCGGCCGCGACACGACGGCTCGCACCACGTCTGGTCGCGGGAGCCGACCCGCTCGGGCTCGGCGAGTGGCCGGAAGTCTGCGCCGGGGCACTGGTCGCGGCGCTGTACGAACGCTACCCGCCGGACACCGGCTCCTGGCGCGAGATGATCGCGGGCATCCTGCGGCTGCGCGGCGGAGGCACCGCTCCCCCGGCCGCTTCCCTTCGCACCATCGGCGCCGCCGAGGCGCGGCTCGGCCTCCGGCTGCCCGGCGACTACCGCGAGTTCCTCCAGACCTGCGACGGCCTGCCCGCCGACGTCGTCTTCCCGCGGCTGCTCGGGACCGCGGAACTCCGCGCCGAAGGCGGTGTCGTCGTGATCGCGGAGCCGGCCGTCGTGCTGCTGACGGCCGCCGGCGAAGAGTGGCGGACGGTCGAAATCGACCCGGCGCTGGGCACGACGGTGCATCCGACGTTCCGGGCGCTGCTGGAGCGGCACCTACTCCTTCTGGCGCAATCCGCGTGAAATCCGCCGGGCCCGCCTCAGGCTTCGCCGCGCTTCTTCCGCTCGGTGTACTCCCGCATCCTCTTCGGGTAGCCGACCCGCGCCACCTCGTACACCGGGATCGACCGTTTGTGACCGAACTGCTGCGCCGCGTCCAGGCTCTCGATCCGGCGCCGGGTCCACTCACCATCGTGGGCGATGAGGACGACGGTGGTCTCCGTGACGTTGGTCTTCGGCTCGACATAGGCCTCGACGCCGGTCCGTGAAGAGGCCCACTCCTCTAGATGCTTGAAGTCGTTCGAAGAGGCTTTCCGCAGCGTGCCGGGCTTTTGCCCGCCTTTAGAGCGCCGGCGCAGCGAGTCGAACAGACCCACTCCGACCACCTCACTTCCCAGTCGCGTCCAGTGTCCATTATCCCGACTCGGGTGTGTGCTCACCGTGGCGACCCTGGCGGGTCGTGTCCCGTGGGTCACAGGACGCGGCCTAGGTCGCAGCCTCTCCACACGTAGTGACAAGATGGCAAGTGTCCGCGCGCGCGTATACCGCGCGAAGCGGCGCCAGAGCACCACCCCTACCGCTTGCCGAGGAGTTACTGAAGTGACCGACACCTCCGCCGACCTTGTGATCCTGGGTGGCGGATCGGGCGGCTACGCCGCCGCGTTCCGCGCGGCCGAGCTGGGCCTTTCCGTCACCCTGATCGAAAAGGACAAGCTTGGCGGGACGTGCCTCCACCGAGGCTGCATCCCGACCAAGGCCCTCCTGCACGCGGCGGAGGTCGCCGACGAGACCCGCGACGCCGAGACCTTCGGCGTGAAGGCCGTGCTGGAAGGCATCGACATCGCCGGCGTCAACAAGTACAAGGACGGGATCATCTCGCGCCTGTACAAGGGCCTCCAGGGTCTGGCCAAGGCGCACAAGGTGAACCTCGTCGAGGGCACCGGGACGTTCGTCGGCGGCACGACCGTCGAGGTCGAAGGCACCCGCTACACCGGCAAGAACGTCATCCTCGCCACCGGCTCGTACTCGAAGACGCTGCCCGGCCTGGAGCTGGGCGGCCGCATCATCGCGAGCGAGCAGGCGCTTTCGCTGGACTACATCCCGAAGAAGGCCATCGTCCTCGGCGGTGGTGTCATCGGTGTCGAATTCGCGTCCGTCTGGGCGTCCTTCGGCGTCGACGTCACCATCGTGGAGGCGCTGCCCCGCCTGGTCCCGAACGAGGACGAGTACGCGTCCAAGCAGCTCGAGCGCGCTTTCCGCCGTCGCAAGATCGCCTTCAAGACCGGCGTCCGGTTCACCGGCGCCAAGCAGGACGACAACGGCGTCAGCGTGTCGCTGGAGTCCGGCGAGACGCTCGAAGCCGACCTGCTGCTGGTCGCCGTGGGCCGTGGCCCGAACTCGGCCGGGCACGGCTACGAGGAGGCCGGCGTCAAGATGGAGCGCGGCTTCGTCCTCACCGACGACCGCCTGCGCACCAACCTGCCGAACGTCTACGCCGTCGGTGACATCGTCCCCGGCCTGCAGCTCGCGCACCGCGGGTTCCAGCAGGGCATCTTCGTCGCGGAGGAGATCGCCGGCCAGGAGCCGCGAGTGATCGACGAGAGCGGCATCCCGCGCGTCACCTACTCGCACCCCGAGGTCGCTTCGGTCGGACTCACCGAGTCGCAGGCGAAGGAGAAGTACGGCTCCGGCGTCACCACCTTCACCTACGACCTCGGCGGCAACGGAAAGAGCCAGATTCTCAAGACCTCCGGTGGGGTCAAGCTGATCAAGGCTCCGGAAGGGCCGGTCGTCGGCGTGCACATGGTGGGCGACCGCGTCGGCGAGCTGATCGGCGAAGCGCAGCTGATCTACAGCTGGGAGGCGTTCCCCGAGGACGTGGCTCCCCTCATCCACGCGCACCCCACCCAGACCGAGGCCCTCGGTGAAGCGTTCCTCGCCCTCGCGGGCAAGCCGCTGCACGTCCACAGCTGACGTCTCACCGTCGAAGAACCAGACCAAGCAAGACATATCAAGGGAGTCAGCGAACGATGGCCTACTCCGTCACGTTGCCGGAGCTCGGTGAGAGCGTCACCGAGGGCACCGTCACCCGGTGGTTGAAGCAGGAGGGCGACACCGTCGAGGTCGACGAGCCGTTGCTCGAGATCTCCACGGACAAGGTCGACACCGAGGTCCCGTCCCCGGTCGCCGGCAAGGTCGTGAAGATCAGCGCTCAGGAGGACGAGACCGTCGAGGTCGGCGGCGAGCTCGCCGTCATCGACGACGGGACCGNACGAATGCTGGGAAGACCGTGAGGCCACGTTCCTGATCGGCGGGGACCAGTGCACCCGGCGTTGCGACTTCTGCCAGATCGACACCGGCAAGCCCGCCGAGCTGGACCGCACCGAGCCGCGCAAGGTCGCCGAGAGCGTCCAGGCGATGGGTTTGCGTTACTCGACGGTCACCGGCGTCGCCCGTGACGATCTCGAAGACGGCGGCGCGTGGCTGTACGCGGAGACCGTGCGGCAGATCCACGCGTTGAACCCGGGCACGGGCGTCGAGCTGCTGATCCCGGACTTCAACGCCGACCCGGACCAGCTCGCCGAAGTCTTCGGCTCCCGCCCCGAGGTGCTCGCGCACAACGTCGAGACGGTGCCGCGCATCTTCAAGCGGATCCGGCCGGGTTTCCGCTACGCGCGGTCGCTCGAAGTGATCACGCGTGCTCGCGAGGCCGGCCTGGTGACGAAGTCGAACCTGATCCTCGGCATGGGCGAGACCCCGGAAGAGGTCGCGCCCGCGATGAAGGACCTGGTCGACGCCGGCTGCGAGATCCTGACGATCACCCAGTACCTGCGCCCCTCGCCCCGGCACCACCCGGTGGACCGGTGGGTCAAGCCCGAAGAGTTCGTCGAGCACTCGAACGCCGCCGAAGCGATGGGTTTCGCCGGCGTGATGGCCGGGCCGCTCGTCCGTTCCTCGTACCGCGCCGGGCGGCTGTTCGCCCAGACGAAGGCCCACCGCGGAGAGCCGCTGTCGGAGAACCTGGCCCATCTCGCCGCCGAAGGGCCGGCCGCGCAGGAAGCCAGCTCGCTGCTGGCCAGGTGACTCCGGTCACCCTCTTCGCGACATCGCCACCCACCAGGTCACGAATCAGTAAAGTGACCTGGTGGCGTTGGTAACTGATCTTCTGAACTGGCTGCAGAGTCTCCCGGAACCGGGTTTGGTCGCGGCGACCGGCGGACTGGTGTTCGCCGAGTGCACCATCGGGCTCGGCTTCATCGCCCCCGGTGAATCGGGGCTGCTGGTCGCGGCCACGACGGCGACGTCGGTCTCCCGCTTCCTGACCCTGTGGGCCGTCGTGACGGTCTGCGCCGCACTCGGCGACTCGCTCGGCTACGCGATCGGCAAACGCTTCGGTCCGCGTCTGCGCGAGACGAAACTGATCCGCAAGTACGGCCTCGACGCCTGGGACAAGGCGACGGGGGTGCTCGAACGGCGAGGCGCGTGGGCGGTGTTCTTCGCGCGGTTCCTCCCGGTGATCCGCACGCTGACCCCGGCGGCGTCGGGCACGTCGGGCCTGCCCTTCCGCAAGTTCCTGCCCGCCGCCGCGGCGGGCGCGGCCTGCTGGTCGGCCATCCACATCGGCATCGGCGCCGCTCTCGGCGAGGCCGCCAAGAAGGTCGAAGGCGCGCTCAACACCGGCGGCCTGGTGATCGTCGGCGTCCTCGTCGGCGTCGCGGTGTTCTTCCTGCTGCGCTACAAGAAGAAGAAAGCGCTCGCGGTCACAGCCGAAGAAGCCACCCCGGCGAAGGTCGGCGCGGACGACTAGATTCCGGGCATGGCCGCCCTGAACCTGCCCCAGCCGATCGGTTTCGTCCTCGGTGGTGGCGGCAGTCTCGGGGCGATGCAGGTCGGGATGCTGCGTGCCCTCACGGAAGCAGGCATCGCGCCAGACCTCGTCGTCGGTACCTCGGTGGGTTCGCTGAACGCCGCCGTCCTCGCCCTCGGGGGCGAATCGGGCGACCGGCTCGACCGGATCTGGTCGCGGATGACCCGGCACGAGGCGTTCCCCGGTGGCGTGCTCAGCCAGGTGCGGACGCTCCGGCACAGCAAGACCAACCTGTTCCCCAACACCGGTCTCGCCGCGATCGTCGACGAGCACATCGGCGAGGGCGCCCGGTTCGAGGATCTCGCGCTGCCGTTGGGTGTCGTCGCGACGGACGTCGACACCGCCGAGCCGCTGCTCATCCGCACAGGACCCGTTCTGGCACCCCTGCTGGCCAGCTGCGCGATTCCGGGGATCTATCCGCCGGTGCCGTTCGGGGACCGGATGCTCTACGACGGCGGCCTGGTCGCCAATGTCCCGATGCGCCAGGCGCTCGCCATGGGCGCGAAATCGCTCGTCGTCCTCGACTGCGCCTTCCCCGGCAAGATGCCCGGCACCCCGCAGACCTTCGCCGAGGTGCTGATGTTCACCGCGATGATCAGCATGCGGAACCAGGCGGTCCTGGAGGCGCCGATCGCGGCGGCCGAAGTGCCCGTGGTGTACGTGCCCGGGCCGAAACCGGTGCGGGTCAGCCCGCTGGACTTCAGCCACACCACGACACTCACCGCCGAGGCTTATGAGGCCGCGAAGACCTATTTGGGCGAATTGAGTGTCGATGGCCCCGGTCTTTATGGTGCCCCTGGTCTCGTCGTGGCGTGACGAGCAACCGACCGGCATCGATCACGTCTTCTTCGTCGCGTAGTTTTGAAAGAGAGAACATTCCGCGGATCGAGCGACGTAACTGGTTACATTTAAAGAGAGAACCCTATGTTTCCCAAGAAGACATTACTTTCGACGGCCGGAATACTCGCCGCGGCATTGGTGATCTCGGCCTGTTCGCCCGCGGGCGACACCAATTCGCCCGGCACCGGCGCCGAGCCGGCCACGAGCCCGGTTTCGCTGACCATCGATCCGGCAGGCGGGGCGAACGTCAATCCGGCGACCCCGGTGGTGGTCAAGGCCGAGCACGGCAAGCTGATCGACGTCACCGTCACCAACGCCGACAAGGGCAAGCAGGTAAAGGGCGAGCTGGCGAGCGACGGGCTCAGCTGGAAGAGCACCGAACCGCTCGGCTACGGCAGCACCTACAAGATCGTGGCGCATGCCCAGGGCACCGATGGAAAGCCCGTCGAGCAGCAGAGCAGGGTCTCCACGCTGAGTCCGAAGCAGCAGGCGAACCCGAACCTCATCCCGGCCCCCTCGGCGGTGGCGTCCGCCGGTGTCGGCGTCGGGCAGCCGATCGTGTTCGCCTTCGGCCAGCCGGTGAAGAACAAGGCCGAGGTCGAGAAGAAGCTGTCCGTGGAGTCCACGCCGAAGCAGGAGGGCTCCTGGTACTGGATCGACGACAAGAACGTCCACTACCGCCCCAAGGAGTACTGGCAGCCGGGGACGACGCTCAAGGTTTCGGCGATGATCTACGGCGTCGATTTCGGCAATGGCGTCTACGGTGCGACCGATCGCACCGAAACGTACAAAGTGCACGATTCGTGGGTCGCGAAAGCCGACGGCAACACCGAACAGATGCAGGTCTTCCATAACGGTCAACTGGCGAAATCGATGCCCATTTCCATGGGCAAGGACGCCACACCCACGCATTTGGGCGCACACGTCATTTCGGACAAACACGAGAATTACGTGATGGACTCGTGCACCTACGGCGTCTGTCAGGGCCAGCCGGGGTACTACAAGGCGAACGAGAAGTGGTCGCTGCGGATCTCCAACGACGGCGAGTTCGTCCACGAGAACCCGAACAGTGTCGGCGCGCAGGGCAGCTCGAACGTGTCGCACGGCTGCATCAACCTCAACGCCGCCAACGCCCAGTGGTTCTACCAGAACATGGGGCTCGGCGACGTCGTCGAGGTGACCAACTCCGGCGGCCCGCAGCTGCCGGTATGGGACCTCTACGGCGACTGGTCCAAGTCGTGGGCGGACTGGCAGGCGGGCAGCGCGCTCAAGTAGAGGCATGATGGGCCGGTGACCAGCACCCTGAGCACCGCCCGCTCACTCGTGGCCGGCGCCGGCCGGGTCGTCGCACTGACCGGCGCCGGGATCTCCACGGATTCGGGGATTCCCGACTTCCGCGGCCCGCAGGGCCTGTGGACCCGCGACCCGGCCGCGGAGAAGATGTCGAACCTCAAGGCGTACCAAGGCAGCCGTGAGGTCCGTGAGCGGACCTGGCAGGCGCGCCTGGTGCATCCCGGCTGGGACGCGACACCGAATGCCGCGCACTACGCGCTCGAGCGCCTGTCGCCGACGCGGATCATCACCCAGAACATCGACCGGCTGCACCAGAAAGCGGGCTCTCCACCCGAGCGGGTGCTGGAACTCCACGGGACGATGTTCGAGTCCGTCTGCCTGTCCTGTGACGACCACCGGGACATGCGCTCGACACTGGAGCGGGTCCGAGCGGGCGAGACCGATCCAACCTGTCTGGTGTGCGGCGGCATCCTCAAGTCGGCCACCGTCTCGTTCGGCCAGCACCTGGACCAGGACCTGCTCCGGGCCGCGCGGACCGCCGTCTCCGACAGCGACCTCCTGCTGGTGGCCGGGTCCTCGCTACGGGTACAGCCGGCCGCCTCACTGGTGAGTGTCGCTTCACGGTCCGGATCCGCCGTCGTGATCTGCAACGGCTCCGAAACACCCTACGACTCCATGGCCACTGTCGTCGTCCGCGGCCCCCTCAGCGAAACCCTCCCCGCGCTGACCCCGTAACCCCCAACTCCACGCCGCCCCCGCCACTCGTCTGCCCAGCCGCGCACCTCACGTGCCCAAATCCGTGACTCGTGTGATCAGGGGCGTGACTGGCGTGATCAGGTGGACGACACGCGTTCCCTTCGCCGCATCTAGCGCGGTGAAGGGAGCCTTCACGTACTTCGGGCGCTTGGCGATCCCGGATGTCATGCCTCCTGACGCTTGACCAGATGCCGCCCGATCCACCAGGCGGCCTCCACCAGCACGATCCCCACTCCGGCACAGGCGAACGCAGACAGCGTGTACGCGCTCACGCTCGGGTCCAGCGCGAAGAACTTCTGCGTGAACGGGATCAGGAACAACGCGAGCGTCAGCACGACCATCCCGCCGATCAGCAGGATCTTCCACCACCGGTACGGCCGCGCGACGATCCCGAGCACCCACAGCGCGATCGTGATGAGCGTGATCAGCGCGGTCGTCCCAGCCTGGATCTTGTCCAGTTCGGACTGTCCGGATCCCTTGTACACCAGCAGGTAGCTCACGAACGTCGCGGTGGCGATGACCAGCCCGGCCGGGACGGCCATCCGCATCACCCGCCCGACGAAGCCGGTGCGGGCGCGTTCGTTGTTCGGCGCCAGCGAGAGTACGAAGGCGGGCAGGCCGATCGTGAACCACGCGGTGATCGTGATGTGCCGCGGCAGGAACGGGAACGGCACCTGCGCGATGCCGACCATCAGCGCCAGCAGAACCGAGTAGACCGTCTTGGTGAGGAACAGGTTCGAGACGCGCTCGATGTTGCCGATCACCCGCCGCCCCTCGGCGACGACGTGCGGCAGGGTGGCGAACTTGTCGTCCAGCAGCACGATCTGCGCGACCGCGCGGGTGGCCGGGCTGCCGGCGCCCATGGCGACGCCGATGTCCGCGTCCTTCAGCGCGAGGACGTCGTTCACGCCGTCGCCGGTCATCGCGACGGTGTGCCCCTTCGACTGCAGGGCGCCGACCATCGCGCGTTTCTGCAACGGGGTCACGCGGCCGAAGACGGCGCGATCCTCGACGGTGTCGGCCAGCTTCTCCGCGTCGTCCGGCAGCTTCCGCGCGTCGACGGGCTTGTCCGCACCCGGCAGGTCCAGGGTGCTCGCGACGGCGCCCACCGAAATGGCGTTGTCGCCGGAGATGACCTTGACCGCGACGTCCTGGTGCGCGAAGAAGTCCAGCGTGTCCTTCGCGTCCGGGCGGACCTTCTGTTCCAGCACCACGAGCGCGACCGGTTCGATCTCGCCGGGGCCTTCGGGCGCGTCGACGGCCCGCTCGGCACGGCCCAGCAGCAGGACGCGCAGACCGCGGGAACCGATCTTCTCGGCCTCCGCCCGGTGCTCGCCCTCGGGCAGCAGGACGTCGGCCGCGCCTAGCACCCAGTCGCCGTCGTGGCCGAACGAAGCACCACTCCATTTGCGCGCCGAGGAGAACGGCATGGTCGTGGAGACCCGCCAGCCCGGATCGGCCCGGTGCGCCTCCGCGATCGCCTGAAGGCTCGCGTTCGGGCGCGGATCGGCGGCGGCGAGCGCGGCGAGCACGTCGTCCACCGGATGGCCCGGCGTGATCTCCCGGACCTCGGAGAGCCGCATCGCGTTCTCGGTGAGCGTGCCGGTCTTGTCCGCGCACACCACGTCGACCCTGGCGAGTCCCTCGATCGCCGGGAGTTCCTGCACCAGGCACTGGCGCTTGCCCAGCCGGATGACCCCGACCGCGAGCGCGACACTGGTCATCAGCACCAGGCCCTCGGGCACCATCGGCACGAGCGCCGCGACCATGCCGCGCAGCGCGTCCGGCCACGCCTGGTCGCCCGCGAGCTGGTTGTAGATCGTCAGCGCGCCCGCCGGGATGAGCAGGTACGTGATGAACTTGAGGATCTTGTCGATGCCCTGGCGCAGTTCCGACTTCACCAGGGTGAACTTGCTGGCCTCCGCGGCCAGCTTCGCCGCGTAGGACTCGTCGCCGATGATGTCCGCGCGGAAGGTGCCGCTGCCCGCGACGACGAAACTGCCGGACAGCACCTTGTCGCCGGGCTGCTTGACCACCGGATCGGATTCACCGGTCAGCAGCGATTCGTCGACCTCCAGCGCGTCGGCCGTCAGCGCCGGGCCGTCGACGACGATCTTGTCGCCGGGCCCCAGTTCGACGAGGTCCCCGAGCACGACGTCTTCCGGCGCGATCTCGGTGCTCTGACCGTCACGGCGGACCGTCGGTTTCGCCTGCCCGACGATCGCGAGCCGTTCCAGCGTCCGTTTCGCCCGGAGTTCCTGGATGATGCCGACCGCGCTGTTGACGATGATCAGCCCGCCGAACAACCCGTCGATGAAGTATCCCGTCGACAGGATGAGCACGAACAGCACGCCGTAGATCGCGTTGATCCGGGTGAAGACGTTCGCCCGGATGATTTCGCCGGTCGTCCGGCTGGTCTTCGTCGAGACCGTGTTGGTCTGGCCCGCCGCCACCCGCTGGGCGACTTCTTCGCTGGTGAGCCCCCTTGAGGCGTCGGTCAGCAGGGCCGGCTGATCAATTGCCATGCCCGCGACTCTATTCCGCCCGGCCCCCCCTCGCGTCAGCCTCGGGGACCATGTCGCCCCTTACTTCAGCATCTTTCGTGTTCGGGGTTGGTGCCGCCGTCGGTGGTGTCGACGCGCCACGATCCGCTCTCCAGCCGCAGCGGCAGCACCAGCCGCCAGCGGATGCACCCCTCCGGCAGGTACAGCGGCGCGTCCTCGACGTCCTGCGTACTGGTGAACGCGACGAGCACCCGGAGCATGGTCGGCGTGCTCGGCTCGACGCGGTAGACGAGGATGCTGCCGTCCCGAGTGGACTGATAGTCCTTCTTCCACTCCGCCGCGGTCTTGGTCTTGGCCCGCTCACGGGTGACCACCGATGTCCACTTCGGATAGTCGCGGTCGTTGATGGAGTCGAAATACCCCTGCAGCACCTGCCGGACGCTCTGGTACTGCGGATGCGCGAAGACGTCCGGAGTCACCTCGACGACGGGCGAGCCGGGCTGCTGCTCCGGGGCGACAGACGTCGGCGACTCGCTCACGACCGGCTCGGTGGGCGCGGCCTCCGGGCGGGTGTAGAGATCACGTGCCAGCAACCCCACGCCGACGGTCAAAGAGATCACGACCACGAGAACGGGGATCAGCCACCGCTGGCGAGAGAGGGGGCGAGGCTGGGCGGTCACCCTGAAAGGTTAGCCGCCCGCCTCTTCCGTCATCACCGGCGTCTACCCGACTTGGTGCAGCCAGGTGACCGGGGCGCCGTCACCGGCGTGCCGGTACGGTTCGAGCGCTTCGTCCCAGTTGGCGGCGAGGAGCTCGTCCAGCTTGTGCGCCAGCGATTCGCCGGTGCGGACCTTGCTCACCAAGGCACGCAACTGGTCCTCGCCCACGACGATGTCGCCGTTGGCGCTGGTCCTGCCGTGCCACAGGCCGAGACCCGGAGCGAAACAGAACCTCTCCCCGTCGACCCCCGCACTGGGCTCTTCGGTGACTTCGAACCGGATCATCGGCCACGCCTTGAGCGCGGACGCCAGCTTTCCGCCGGTGCCCGAAGGCGCACGCCAACCACATTCGGCGCGGAGCTGTCCTGGACTGGCGGGCTGCGCCGTCCACTTCAACTCGACTCGAGCACCCAGGGTGCCCGAAATGGCCCACTCGACGTGCGGACACACCGCAGACGGCGACGAGTGGACGTACACCACGCCACGGGTGTTGCCACGGGTGCTCACTGCTGACCTCCGCTACTCGACGAGGGGCGTCTTCCCCTACGACCTCGCGAGCTGCGCTGGTCAGGTGGCTCGTGCCGCCTCCCGGTACGCGTGAACACATTGTGCACCCCAACTGTGCTGTTTGGCCACATGAACACCACAAGTCGCACCTGATTGGGACGCAGGACTCGCTTGAAGGCCGCTGCCCCTCACCCGCGGGCAAGTGCCGGCGGCGTCCGAAGGGATCCCCCACGCGGGTGGTCGAGTCAGCAGTGGGGAGCGGGGTCGTGAGCGGCAATGAGCGTCTTAACCCAATGCCACGTAGCTTAAGTTGATCTTGGATGGGGGTCTTGATCGTAAGCGGTGAGGGTTGCCGCAGGTCACGCACTCGGTTGCCCTGGCCGACAGGAGCCGACCGCGCCCCTGAGTGTCCACCAAGGACACTTTCGCTGACTCAATGTCCGATTGAGGCCCGGATGGAGGTCGTGAGTGGCGTTTTGGTGCCGACCACCGGGAAACGGAGCTGAGTGGCGGCGATGAGCGCCTCCAGCGCCTTACCCGCCGGCTCCCGCATCGACTCGAACGGCTGCGGTTCGGTGAGCCACTGCCGCAGCAGCGCGGTGACGACCGCGACGTCGGACGAGGTCCGCNTTCGTGCCGCCACGGAATCGGCGGGACGTCGACCAGCCGGGCACCCGCGCCACCGCCATGCTTGTCACTTCGACGCGCCGGAAATTAATTCGGTTGCGCGCGCCTGACGGCGTCCGCGATGATCGTGCGCGATCCGGCAGGGAGCCGGTGGATGCGACAGGGAGGTGCCTCGTGCTGATGACTGTCCGGGGCCTTGGCCGCCCCCATCCACTCGCCCCTCGAGGCTGAGCACGACGCTCGCCCGGTGGGGCATCCCTGACTAGGAGAAACCCACCAGTGCGCAAGCACGATCTCGAAGAGTCCTACGAACAACGCCCTCGCCGCACCCGTCGTGCCCGGTTCGACGACGAGCCCGAACCCACCCGCGGCGGACGGCTCACCGAAGCCGAACGCGTCCGGCTCGCCCGGCTGCGTGAGGACGCCTACACCGAGACCGCCATCCCCGACGGCGCCGACCGCTGGAGCACGTGGGGAGACGCGGAGCACGGGCCGCTGCCGCGCCCGGACTGGGTGATCACCGAACTCGCGGCGGTGGACACCGAACTCGGCATCCTCAAGACCGGCAAGGAGGCGGACGTCCATCTCGTCCGGCGCAATCTGCCCGGCACCGAGGGTGTCGTGCTCGCCGCGAAGCGGTATCGCAGTGGCGAGCACCGGTTGTTCCACCGCGACGCCGGCTACCTCGAAGGCAGGCGGATGCGGCGGTCGCGGGAGATGCGGGCCATGGAGTCGCGCAGCAGCTTCGGCCGGAACCTCATCGCCGAACAGTGGGCGGTGGCCGAATTCGGCGCGCTGAGCAGGCTTTGGACGGTCGGCGCGCCGGTGCCGTACCCGGTGCAGCGCGACGGCACCGAGCTGCTGCTGGAATTCCTCGGCGACGGCGAGACGGCCGCGCCGCGCCTGGCACAGGTCCGGCCGGAGCCCGAGCAGTTGCGGGAACTGTGGTTCCAGACCGCGGCGATGCTGGAACTGCTGGCGTCGCAGGGGCTCGCGCACGGCGACCTCTCGGCGTACAACCTGCTCGTCCACCGTGAGCGGATCATGGTGATCGATCTGCCGCAGGTGGTCGACATCGTGGCCAACCCCGGCGGGCTGGAGTTCCTCGCGCGGGACGTGCGGAACATCGCGACGTGGTTCCACTCGCGGGGGCTGCCGGAGCGGCTCACGGCGGTCCCGGAGCTGATCGAGGAGCTGAAGGAGATCGCCGGTCTCCGGTGACCGTCCACAGTGGCTCGCGGGGTCCTTCCCGGCACGATCACGCCGGGAAGGACCCCGCGGTGGAGACCCTGCCCACAATCGGTCCCTCCGGTTGGGAGGCCGGATAACGGTCCGGTACAGTAGTGACAGACCGCAACCGGCGGCGTGGATGAGTTGGTGTCCGTCGCCTCCAAAGCCAACCGAATGGCTCGCGGTATCCGTATCAACCAATTGGCGCGCGGTGTCACGCAGACGCGGTGTGCCGGGTTCGTCCCTGTGAACGCCCATCTGTGCACACCATCTTGCCTTGCCTGCGTGCGGGCAGCCCGGGCCTCCTTGTGACGTGCCACGTCCGAGAGGCATTTGTGACAGTCACGTTCAACTCCGGCCACACCTCACCGTCGGCCCGGCAGCACCGCAAGCCGCGCACCCGCCCCGCGGGTGACGCGATGCTGCACAACGACGCCGTCGAGAGTGTCAAGGCCACCACCTGGGCGGAGCTCGGGCTTCCCGAGCCGCTGCTGCGGGCACTGGCCGACGCCGGTATCACCTCCCCGTTCCCGATCCAGTCGGCGACCATCCCCGACGCGCTCGCCGGCCGCGACGTGCTGGGCCGCGCCCAGACCGGTTCCGGCAAGACCCTGGCCTTCGGCCTCGCGATGCTGACCCGGCTCAACGGCGGCCGTGCCCGTCCGAAGCACCCGCGCGCGCTGATCCTGGTCCCGACCCGCGAGCTGGCGATGCAGGTCGCCGACTCGCTGACCCCGCTGGCCAAGTCGCTCGGCCTGTGGTGCCGCACCGCCGTCGGCGGCATGGCCTTCACCCGCCAGGCCGACGCGCTTTCCCGCGGCGTCGACCTGCTGATCGCCACCCCCGGCCGGCTGTCGGACCACGTCCGCCAGGGCACCGCGTCGCTGTCCGACGTCAACTTCGTCGCGCTCGACGAGGCCGACCAGATGGCCGACATGGGCTTCATGCCGCAGGTCCGCGAGATCCTCGACCTGACCCCGGCCCGCGGCCAGCGCCTGCTGTTCTCGGCCACCCTCGACGGTGACGTCGACAGGCTGGTCCGCGCGTACCTGACCGACCCGGTCACGCATTCGGTCGCCCCGTCGACCGCGAGCGTCACCACCATGGACCACCACGTGTTCCAGGTGTCGCACCAGGACAAGCAGGACATCATCACCGAGATCGGCGCCCGTGAGGGCCGCACGATCATGTTCGTCCGCACCAAGCACCACGTGGACCGCCTCGCCGAGCGCCTGCGCGAGAAGGGCGTCCACGCGGCCGCGCTGCACGGCGGCAAGACCCAGGGCCAGCGCAACCGCGTACTCGCGGACTTCAAGGAGGGCTACGCGCCCGTCCTCGTCGCCACGGACGTCGCCGCGCGCGGTATCCACGTCGACGACATCTCGCTGGTGCTGCACGTCGACCCGGCCGCCGACCACAAGGACTACCTGCACCGTGCCGGCCGCACCGCGCGCGCCGGGGCGTCCGGTGTCGTGGTCACGCTGGTCACCCACGACCAGCGCCGCATGGTGCGCCGGATGACCGACCGCGCCGGTGTCCGCGCCGAGCAGACCACGGTCCGCCCGGGCGACGCCGAGCTCGCTCGTATCACCGGTGCGCAGCAGCCCAGCGGCGAGCCGGTCGTCGAGCGTCGTCGTGAGTCCCCGCGTCGTGGCGGTGGCCGCGGCTACGGTGGCGGCGACCGCGGCGGTTACCAGGGCTCGCGCGAGGGTCACGGTCACCGCGAAGGCGGCCGTCCCGGCGGCTTCCGCGGCCGCCCGCGTCGTGGCGAGTCCGGTGGCGGCAACGGCCGTCCGCAGCGTCCGGGCGGACGCCCGCGTCGCAGCTACGACAGCTGATCAGAGCCGGTCCGTCCGGCCCTAGCCCGCAATGAAGGGGCCTTTCATCGCAGATTTCGCGATGGCCCGGCCGGAGCCCGCTTCACCGCATCGGATGCGGTGAAGGGCCCTTTCAGCCCACGTCAGGGCAGGGTGAGGATTTCGGCGCCGTCCTCGGTCACCACGAGCGTGTGCTCGAACTGGGCCGTCCACTTCTTGTCCTTGGTGGTGACGGTCCAGTCGTCGGCCCAGATGTCGTACTCGATCGTCCCGAGGGTGATCATCGGCTCGATCGTGAAGGTCATGCCCTGCTCGATCACCGTGTCGACCGACGGCTCCTCGTAGTGCAGGACGGTCGGCGCGGTGTGGAACGCAGGGCCGACGCCGTGGCCGGTGAAGTCCCGCACGACGCCGTAGCCGAACCGCTTCGCGTAGGACTCGATGACGCGGCCGATGACGTTGAGCTGCCTGCCGGGGCGGACGGCCTTGATGGCGCGCATGGTCGCCTCGCGCGTGCGCTCGACCAGCAGCCGCGCCTCCTCGGAGACGTCACCCGCCAGGAACGTCGCGTTGGTGTCACCGTGGACGCCGCCGATGAACGCGGTGACGTCGATGTTGCAGATGTCGCCGTCCTCGATCACCGTCGAGTCCGGGATGCCGTGGCAGATCACCTCGTTCAGCGAGGTGCAGCACGACTTCGGGAACGCGCGATAGCCCAGCGTCGACGGGTACGCGTGGTTGTCCAGCAGGAACTCGTGGATCACCTTGTCGATGTCGTCGGTGGTCGCACCGGGTTTGACGGCCTTGCCGCCCTCCTCGAGCGCCTGCGCCGCGATCCGGCCCGCGACACGCATCGCCTCGATGACCTCGGGCGTGCGGACCCCGTTGCCCGTGTCGCGTTTCGGCGCCGGCCGGTCGACGTACTCGGGACGGGCGATGCCGGCGGGGACGACTCGCCTCGGCGTCTGGACGCCGGGCTTCAAGGGGGAGCGAACGGACATGAGCCCAGCCTACGACCTGACGGCTAGCCGAGCCCCGCCAGGAAGCGCTGGGCGGCCTCGACCGCGGGCTTGGACGTCCCCGCGTCGGTCGTCAGCACCGCGAACGCCAGGTCGCCGGTGTAGCCGACGAACCAGCCGTGCGAATGCGTGCCGTCGCCGAACTGCGCCGTCCCGGTCTTGCCCCGGACGTCCGCCAAGGGCTTGAGCAGCGTCGCCGTGCCGTCGGTGACGACCTCACGCATCATCCCGCGCAGCGCGTCGAGCACCTCCGGCTTGATCGGCTTGCCGAGCCCGGACGACGTCGTGGCCATCCCGCGCACCAGCGTCGGCACCGGCACCTTCCCGGACTGGACCGTCGCGGTGGCGACCGCCAGCCCGAACGGACTCGTCACGACGGTCCCCTGCCCGAAGCCGTTCTCGGCCCGCTGCGCGACGGTGTTCGCCGGTGGGACCGAACCGGTGATCGTGGTCAGGCCGGGAATCACGAAGTCGGCACCGACGCCGAGGTCGCGCGCGGCGTCGGTCAGCGCGGCGGGCGGCAGGTCGGTCGCGAGTTTCGCGAACGTCGTGTTGCAGGATTTGGCGAACGCCGTGGAGAGCGGGACGACACCGAGCGCGAACTTGCCCTCGTTCGGCACGGTCCGGTTTTCGAACGTGGCCGTGCCGGGGCAGTCGACGGGACTGTCCGCCCGCACCGAACCCGCGGTCAGCCCCGCGACGGCGGTGGCCATCTTGAACGTGGAGCCGGGCGGGAACCGGCCGGTGAGCGAGATCGCGCCCTGGGTATCGGCCGGGGCGTTCTGCGCCACCGCCAGCAGTTCGCCGGTCGACGGCTGGATCGCGACCAGCGCGGAGGCCGTCGGGACCGGCGCGAGCGCCCGCTCCGCCGAGCCCTGCGCCTTCACGCTGAGCGTGCTGACGACCGCGGGCGCGGGCTTGGGGTTCTCGGAGTGCAGGTCGATGATCTCGCCGCCGCCCGTGTCGAGCGTGACGACGCGCCAGCCCGCGGAGCCCTCCACCTGGTCCTCGACGAGCGACCGGACCGCGGGCAGCACCTGCTTGCCGAAGTTCTTGTCGTCGGGCAGCAGCCTTTCCTGCTGACTGAACCGGACGCCGGGCAGATCGTAGATCTCGGGCTTCACCTCTTGGTAGCTGTTCGCCCGCAAGCTCACCACCGGATAGCCGGAGCCGGGTTTGAGCGTCTTCACCCCGTCGCGGATCGACTGGCCGGTCACCGACGCCTCGAACCGGTTGAGCGCCGCGCCGAGTTTGTCGGTGACGGCCACCAGATCGCCCGCCTTCGCCGGGTCGAGCACCACGCTGACGACCGTCTGCGGGCGCAGCAACGGCATCCCGTCGCGGTCCAGCACCGGCGCGAGATCCGGCGGATCGGCCTTCAGCGCGATGCTCTGCTGCGCGGCGAGCTGCGGATGGAGCGCCGTCGGCAACCAGCGCACCTTCCAGCCGTCCTGCGTGGAATGGATCTGCGCGTCGGCCTTGTACGTCCAGGTCCGGCCGCGCGGCAGCTTCCAGCTGAGCTGATAGGTCGCCGTCCCGTCGTCCGCCCCGGACGAATGCCGGACCTGCTTGTCCACGACGGTGATCGACTCGGGCGAAAGCGCTTTCCGCGCCATCTCCAGCGACGCTCGCGCAGCCTCCGGCGAATCGGTGAAGGAGGCCGCGGCGGCGACGTCACCGGAAGAGAGTCCGCCGAGGAAGCCCGAGATGGCGTCTTCAGGACCGGAGTCGGCGAAGAGTCCGCACCCGGCGGCCGAGAGGCCCACCACCCCCGCGAGCACGACGACGGCGACACGACGACCTGCAGGCATGCCGCGAATCCTGCCAGTCCCGGCCCTTTCCGGCCGGACACGACACGGCCTAGAAGAGAACCGTCGCGTACTGCCCGACCTGATGGAAGCCGATCTTGCGGTAGGCGGCGAGCGCGGGGCCGTTGTAGGCGTTGACGTACAGGCTCGCCGTGCGGCCCATCCCGCGGACGAGCCTGGTCACCACCGACGCCGTCCCGGCCGTGCCGACCCCGCCGCCGCGGCGTTCCGGATGCACCCAGACGCCCTGGATCTGGCCGACCGTCGAGGACATCGCGCCGATCTCGGCCTTGAAGACGACCTCGCCGTCCTCGAACCGCGCGAACGCCCGGCCGCCGGCGATCAGCTCCGCGACGCGGGCGCGATACCCGGCGCCGCCGTCACCGGTGCGGGGATCGACGCCGACCTCCTCGATGAACATGGCGATCGCGGCCGGGAGATACCGGTCGAGTTCCTCCGGGCGTACCGCGCGGACCAGCGGATCGGTGGCGACGGACGGGATCCCGTCGAGCGCCAGGAGCGGCTGGTCGTGCCGGACTTCGCGGGCGGGACCCCATTCCGGCTCCAGTTCGTCCCAGAGGCCCAGCACCTGCTCGGCCGGGCCGACCAGTGACGAACAGGTCCGCTGCCGCCGCAGGGCACGATCGGCGAAGGAACGCAAAGCGGAGGCGTTGCCGCGCAAGGGGATCAAGTTCGGCCCGGAGAAGCACAGCCCTTGGAGCCTGCCCGCGCGAACGGGGCGGGAATCCGCGGCCCAGAGCTCACCACCGAGCCGCCAGGGGTCGAGACCCGCGGTCTCCACCCTGGCACTCACCATGCAGCTGCCGACCGGGTCTGTGGCGAGCGCGGCACGGACCGCGGGATAGTCCCGATCATCGAGCAGCCGTGCACCTGCAAGCCGCAACACCACTCCAGGGTGCCAGATCGGCGGCGTAAACGGAACGCAAGCTTCACGACACGCTGAGAGAACTTCGGCAGGTCGAGGCCACCGAGTGCAATGAAAGGCCCCTTCATCGCAAATTTTGCGCTGAAGGGNCCAGCGTTCGTCCTGAGCCAGGATCAAACTCTCCAACAATGTCAAATTTGATCGAGGCAATCTAATGCTCTCAAAGGAACCCCAAAACGAGGTTCAAAATACATAAGCTCTACTGGCTTAGTTCACTAGCACACTGTTGAGTTCTCAAGCAACACACCCCAGATCGCACCGCAACCAAGCGGCCTTATCCGAAGCAGTCATTTCTTGGCTTTTGTCCGGAGCACACTCTAGCACCTGCTCGAAACTGCCGTTTCAGCGGGGGTAGAGTTACCTCTCCGGTTCGGGACCACCCACTCTACCACCATCCGGTGGGAGCTTGGTTCGTGTTCCCGGCGGCCGCTCGGTTTCCCTGGCGACGAAGAGAACATTACACGGCCCGAAACCGGCGTTTACAGGGGGGTCCCTTTTTTCGCGCCGGGGCTCTGACCTGCATCGATCGGGCTCTCTCCCGGAACCGGCTCGCCGTGGGTCGCGACGACCGTCAGCACGACGAGGGCGGCGGCGAGCCCGGCGGTGATGTGGATGGGCGCCGGCGTGAACGACGCGCCGAGCACGAGCACCGCGGTCACCGGGAAGCCGATCGCGATCGGACGGCATTCGTTGGTGGGTCCGATGTGCATGAGCCAGACGCTGAGCAGATAGATCGCGACGGGCACGGTCGTCGCCATGGCGGCGGGCAGGGACGCGACATGCCCGGTGTGGGTGTCGTAGTCGACCGCGACTTCGAGACCGGCGCCGAGCGCGGCCGCCGAGGCGAAGATCAGGTAGTGCCCATAACCCCAGCTCGCGACGGTGAACAGGCTCTTCGCCTTTTCGAGCCGGACGTGACCCGGCTGGTCGAAGTACAGCCACCACAAGGAGAACACCAGCACGAGACCCGCGGCGGCGAGCGAAATCAAGCTGGCGGTGTGCTTGCCTTCGTCCAGCCCCTCCTTGACCGCGGTGGTCGCGCCGAGGATGGATTCACCCAGCACGATGATCGTGAACAGGCCGTAGCGCTCGGCGATGTGGTGCGGGTGCCAGCCCGTCCAGCGCTTGCGTTCGGCGATCACCGGAACCGCGAGTTCCGCCAGCAGGAGCAGGAAGAACGACGGCAGCG
Organism: Amycolatopsis coloradensis; assembly: GCF_037997115.1. NCBI lineage: Bacteria > Bacillati > Actinomycetota > Actinomycetes > Pseudonocardiales > Pseudonocardiaceae > Amycolatopsis > Amycolatopsis coloradensis. The sequence continues at coordinate 3,231,283 of NZ_CP150484.1, read as the reverse complement.
CCAGCGACTCCGGAAGGCCGAGGCGGACGACCCACAGGATCTGGACGATCGTGATGCCGATGGCATAGCGCAGCGCGGCCGGACGGCATTCCGGATCGGTCCGCGCGGCGCGCAGCCATTGCACGACCATCGCCAGCCGCATCAGCACGTAGCCGGCGACCACGATCTTGAAGTCACCCTCGAAGGCGGATGAGACGCCGGCGGCGACGGTCAGCCCGCCCGCGATCTGCACCAGCGTCACCAGCCGGTACGGGACGTCGTCGGTGTCGAACGACGACGCGAACCAGCTGAAGTTCAGCCAGCCCCACCAGATCGCGAAGAACACCATCCCGAAGCTGAGCACCCCGTGCCCGATGTGGTTTTCGGCGATCGCGTGGTGCAGACCGGCGGCGGCCTGCGCGACGGCGACCACGAAACACAGGTCGAACAGCAGCTCCAGCGGGGTCGCGACCCGGTGCCCTTCACCGGAATCGCGCATCGTCATCGGCCGGTACCAGACCCGCAGCCGGCTCCGCCGTACAGAACTCTCCGCCATCAGTGCTCCTCGCCACGTCGATCTGCGGAGATCTTCGCAGCCGAAAGCGGTTCACACACTCGGAGGAAACGCGCGGCGGGTGGGTCCGGCCGGGTGCACCTCCCCAGGCGACCCCGCACGAACCCACCCGCGCGAATGCCTCACCGGAACTCGGCTCGCCAGTGGTGTTGAGCCGGCCGCCGCCGAACGGTCCCCCGCGGACGCCGACGGCTGTCCACCGGTTCGTGACCGCGGGTGTCCATTCCTGAGAACTCCGGACTCACCACGATCGCTCCCGCCGATCGATCCATCCCCGATCGATCGACAGAAATACCACTGTCGGTAGCCAAGTCACAGCGGTGAAGGCTCCGTTAGGTGTACCCGGTTGCTCTGAGTAGCACCAGAGGATGACAGCTTCAGTCACTCGGATGGAGCATCCGATCTTGCCGAAAGTAGTCATCGGCACGTGCGGAAGACTCAGCCGCGTTGACTGTCGGCGGCAGCCCGCTCGGCTTCCTCCCGCTCGGTGAGCAAACGCCGCTTCCGGCGGGCACGAAGTTCGATCACGGCGAGTAAAAGCGCCGAGCTCGTCAGGACGGCGGCGCACAGCATCGCGGCGGTCAGCGCCGACGGATAGGCACCGTTCGCACCGAGTACCGCGTGGAAGACCGAGGCCAGCACCACCGTGCCGATCGCGGTGCCGATCCGCTGTCCGGTCTGCAACGCTCCCCCGGCCACACCGGCCATCGACGTCGGGACGCATTCCAGCGTCAACGTGGTGTTGGGCGAGATGACCATGCCGCCACCGACCCCGGCGACGAGCAACGGCGGCGCGAACCACCAGCCCGCCGCGGCACCGGGATCCTGACCGGCGAGAACGGCGACCGTGATCATCCCGGCGATCACCATGACCAGCCCGGTGACGGTGAGCTTGCGGCCCCACTTCGGCACCAGCCGTCCCGCGATCGCCGCCGATACGGCCGAGCCGAGGGCGAAGGAGGTGACGGCGAGTCCGGATTGCAGTGGCGTGTAGCCGAGGCCTTGCTGGAAGAAGATGGCGAAGACCAGCCACATCCCGGTGAACCCGCTGAAGTACAGCGCGCCGACGGCCGCACCCGTCGCGTAGCCCGGGGTTCCGGTGAACAGGCGGGTGTCCAGCAGCGGCGGACGGCCGCGCCGCACCATCGAACGTTCCCAGCGCACGAAAGCGAAACCGAAGACCACCGCGACGAGGAACAGCCACCACAGGCTGCTGAGCCCGCCCTGTTCGGACTCGATCAACGGGAGCAGGACACCGAGCACGGCGACACCCAGCAGCATGATGCCGACGAAGTCGATCTCACCCCGCAGGCTTCTCGCCGGTGTCTCTGGTTTCGGCAGCCATCTCAGTGCCAGCGCGAACGCCAGGATCCCGATGGGCACGTTCACGTAGAAGACCCAGCGCCAGCCTTCCGGGTCACCGAAGACGGCGAGGATCACACCGCCGAGCACCGGGCCGACCGCGGTCGAGATTCCGACGGTGGCGCCGAACATGCCGAACGCGCGGCCCCGTTCCGCGCCGCGGAACAGGTCCTGGATCATCCCGCTGTTCTGCGGCGTCATCATGCCCGAGGCGAACCCTTGCAGGAGCCGCGCGATGATCAGCGTCGTCTCGTTCGGTGCCGCGCCGGCGAACGCGCTGGTCAGCACGAACGCGGCGAGCGCGAACAGGAACATGCGGCGGCGGCCCAGCGCGTCGCCGAGCCTGCCGCCGGACACCAGCACCAACCCGAAAGCCAGCGCGTAGCCCGAAACCACCCATTGGATCCCGCCGCTCGACGCGCCGAGGTCCTTCTGGATCGAGGGCAGTGCCGTGTTGACGATGCTGACGTCGAGCAGGCCCATGAACCCGGCGGCGAGGGAGACGGCGAGCGCCTTCCAGCGCCGGGGGTCGGGTTCGTACGCGCTCATCAGGTGCTGGCGGCGATCCCGGGGATGCCCTTGAGCTCACCGATCAGCATCGACGTCACCTTGACCGGATAGTCGTAGAGCGCGAAGACCGTCTGGTTCTTGCCGACCAGTTTGAGGTGCACCGGAGTCTCGCCCTTGTGCGCCAGCAGGGTCTGCTTCAGTTCGCTGACCACCGACTGGTCGATCTTCTCCGCCGCGGCCAGCAGGACCAGCGGCAGGTCGTCGTCGCCGTTGCCGACCTCGGACAGGTCGAGCGGCACGAGACCGCCACCGAAGATGGACATCTTGTCCTCGCGCCAGTTCACCCGGCCCTTGACCAGCACCGCGTTGTCCTCGATGAGGTCGGCGGAGAACATCGCGTAGGACTTCGGGAAGTACAGCACCTCGAGCGAGGCGTCCATGTCCTCGATGGTGCAGATCGCCCAGGGCTCGCCCTTCTTGTTGACCCGGCGTTCCAGCGAGGTGATCAGCCCGGAGACGACCAGTTCGCCTTCCTTCGGCGGGTCGGCGAGGATCGCGGCGATCGGCCGCGGCGCGTGTTTGCGCAGGATGCGCTCGGCGCCGTCCAGCGGATGCGCCGAGACGTAGAGGCCGAGCATTTCCCGTTCGTAGGCCAGGAGCTGCTTGCGCGGGTACTCCTCTTCGCCGAACTTCAGGTGCGCGAGCGGAGAAGAGGACACCGCGGCTTCGGCGTCGTCGTCCCCGCCGAAGCCGAAGAGGTCGAACTGGCCCATCGCCTCCTGGCGTTTGAGCGGGACCACGGCCTCGACCGCGTCCTCGTGCACCTGGATCATCGAGAGCCGCGTGTTGCCGAGCGAGTCGAACCCGCCGGCCTTGATCAGCGATTCGATGACCCGCTTGTTGCAGGCCACCAGCTCGGACTTGTCGAGGAAGTCGGTGAACGAGGAGTACTTCCCCTTCTCCTCACGGGTCTTGATGATCGACTCGACGACGTTCGCGCCGACGTTGCGGACGGCACCCATGCCGAAGCGGATGTCCTCCCCGACGGCCGCGAACCTCAGCGCCGACTCGTTGACGTCCGGCGGGAGCACCTTGATCCCGAGGCGGCGGCACTCCGAGAGGTAGACCGCCGACTTGTCCTTGTTGTCACCCACCGAGGTGAGCAGCGCGGCCATGTACTCCGGCGTGAAGTTCGCCTTGAGGTACGCGGTCCAGTAGGAGATCAGGCCATACGCGGCCGCGTGGCTCTTGTTGAACGCGTAGCCGGCGAACGGGAGGATCGTGTCCCAGAGCGCCTTGATCGCCTCGGACGAGAAGCCGCCGGGAACCAGCTCGCTCGACTTCATGCCCTCTTCGAAGCCGACGAACTCCTTCTCGAGGACCTCCGCCTTCTTCTTACCCATGGCGCGGCGGAGCACGTCCGCGCGGCCCATGGAGTAACCGGCCACCTTCTGGCCGATGTGCATGATCTGCTCCTGATAGACGATCAGGCCGTAGGTGTCGGCCAGGATCTCCTTCAGGGGCTCTTCGAGCTCGGGGTGGATCGGTTTTACCTTTTGCCGCCCGTTCTTGCGGTCGGCGTAGTCGTTGTGCGCGTTCATGCCCATCGGGCCGGGGCGGTACAGCGCGCCCACCGCCACGATGTCGTCGAACACCGTCGGCTGCATCCGGCGGAGCAGGTCACGCATGGGCCCGCCGTCCAGCTGGAACACGCCGAGCGTGTCACCGCGGGAGAGCAGCTTGTACGTCTCCGGGTCTTCGACGCCGAGGGTGTCGAGGTCGATGTCGATCCCGCGGTTGGCCTTGATGTTGTCGATCGCGTCACCGATGACGGTGAGGTTCCGCAGGCCGAGGAAGTCCATCTTCAGCAGACCGATGGCCTCGCACGACGGGTAGTCCCAGCCTGTGATGATCGAACCGTCGTCACGCTGCCACAGCGGGATGGCGTCGGTCAGCGGGTCGCACGACATGATGACCGCGCAGGCGTGGACGCCGGCGTTGCGGATCAGGCCCTCGAGACCGCGGGCGGTCTCGAAGATCGTCTTGCACTCTTCGTCGGTCTCGACGAGGGCGCGGACCTCGGCCGCTTCGCCGTAGCGCTCGTGCTTCGAGTCGACGATGCCCGAGAGCGGGATGTCCTTCGCCATGATCGGCGGCGGGAGCGCCTTCGAGATCCGGTCCGCGATCGCGTACCCCGGCTGACCGAAGTGGACGCGGGCGGAGTCCTTGATGGCCGCCTTGGTCTTAATGGTGCCGAAGGTGATGACCTGCGCCACCTTGTCGACGCCGTACTTCTCGGTGGCGTAACGGATCATCTCGCCGCGTCGGCGGTCGTCGAAGTCGATGTCGATATCGGGCATCGAGACGCGCTCGGGGTTCAGGAACCGCTCGAACAGCAGCTTCTGCGGGATCGGGTCCAGGTTGGTGATACCGAGGACGTACGCGACCAGCGAGCCGGCGGCGGAACCACGGCCGGGGCCGACGCGGATGCCGACCTTGCGGGCGTAGTTGATGAGGTCGGCGACGATGAGGAAGTAGGCGGGGAAGCCCTTCCCGATGATGACGTCGAGCTCGATCTCGATGCGCTCGTTGTAGTACGGGTCCGGCACGCCGTCCGGGTACCGCCACTTGAGGCCGCGCGCGACCTCTTCCCGCAGCCAGGTGCCCTGGTCGTAGCCCTCGGGGACCTCGAAGAACGGCAGCCGGTCCTTGTGCGTGTACACGTCCTTGTAGGACTCGACGCGCTCGGCGATCAGCAGCGTCGAGTCGGCGGCGCCGGGAACCTCCTTGTCCCAGTACTCGCGCATGTCGGCGGCCGACTTCAGGTAGTAGCCGTCGCCGTCGAACTTGAAGCGGTTCGGGTCGTTCAGCGTCTTGCCCGCCTGCACGCACAGGAGCGCGGAGTGGGTGTCGGCCTGGTCCTTGGTGACGTAGTGCGAGTCGTTGGTGGCCAGCGGGCGGAGGTCGAGCAGCTTGCCGATCTCGAGCAGGCCCTCACGGACCGACCGCTCGATCGGCAGACCGTGGTCCATCAGCTCGAGGAAGAAGTTGTCGGCGCCGAAGATGTCCTTGTAGTCCGACGCGGCCTGGATCGCCTCGGTGCGCTGCCCCAGCCGCAGCCGCGTCTGCACCTCGCCCGAGGGGCAGCCGGTGGTCGCGATGATGCCGTGGTGGTTCTCCGCGATCAGCTCGCGGTCCATCCGGGGTTTGCGGTAGTAGCCCTGCATGCTCGCGAGCGAGGAGAGCTTGAACAGGTTGCGCAGACCGGTGGAGTTCTCGGCGAGCATCGTCATGTGGGTGTAGGCACCACCACCGGAGACGTCACCGCCCTCACCGAACTCGTCGGCGCCGCGCTGGTTCGACTGACCCCAGAAGACCGGCTTCTTGTGGAACCGGCTCTCCGGCGCGACGTAGGCCTCGATGCCGATGATCGGCTTGAGGTCGTGTTTGACCGCCTGCTGGTAGAACTCGTCCGCGCCGTACATGTTGCCGTGGTCGGTCATCCCGACCGCGGGCATGCCCAGGCGCGCCGCCTCCTTGAACAAGGGGGCGATCTTCGCCGCACCGTCGAGCATCGAGTACTCGGTGTGCACATGCAGGTGGACGAAGGAATCGTTCGACACCAGCGAAAACCTCCCCTAGGCAGACGGATCCCTGGCTGCTTGACGCGGGCCGGTCCTCCCACCTTATGCGCCGGGGCTCGACGGCGCCCGGGCGGGATGGCACCCCGGCGAAGGCCAGTCTCCACCTCCGACCGGCCGCCGCCAAGCACCGACTCGGCGCGGTTCGCGATGACCTCGGTTACCCCCGAACGGGGCGCCGGATCAGCCCAGCCGGGCCAGCCGCTCGTTGACCACCTCCCGGTCGAACCACTCCGGATCGAACCCGGCGCCGAGTTCTTCGATCAGGTCTTCGTTGTCTTCGCCGTCCGGATCGCGCAGTGCCTCCAGCAACATCTCGTAGCTCTGCTGGTCCTCGCACTCCGCCGGAGGGGCGGCGCGTTCGCCGTCGAGGCAGCTCGGTCCTCCGGGGAGGGAGACCCGCCGCTCGACGCGGATCCAGTGCGTCCACTTCTCCACCTCGTAGACGAGCCGGTGCCCCGGCGACGCGACGACCTGGCCGAGTATCACTTCGTCGTCCAGACGGTCGCCGTCACAGCTCTGGGCATCGACGCTGAAGCCTCCGTACGCGGTCTCGAACCGGTGATACCGCCGCTCGTCGTGGTCGAACGCGGCCGCGAGGATCCGGTGCAGCCCGGCGAGAGTGACGTCGGAGCGGACTTCGAGCCGTCGCCAGATCGCGTCGTCCTGCTCGGACAGGGCTACCGCCAGCCGGAGCCCGGTGACCGGCACGGGCGGGGGCAGGACGAGCGGCAGCTGATCGTCCGACGGCAGGCGGGGCACCGGTTCGTAGCCGGGAAGACCGAGCCACCGGCGCAGCTGGATCGCGCGTTCGGGCAGATCGGGTCTCGGATCGGTCCCCAGTTCCAGGAGCTTGGGAACCCTCTCCCGAATCCAGGCGTCGCGGTCCGCCTTGGCGATCAAGGCCGCTTCGACCTGGCTCCGGAACTCTTCGGGTTTCAGCGGTGCCTGGGTCACCTCGAAGCCGTTGCGAAGAACCGCCAGGGCGTCCTCGGGTCCGGGATGGAGCTCGATCACGTCGACCTCGCGATCGTTGACCACCACCTCGACCCCGACCGAGCGTTTGCCTGCGGTCAACCTGGCGGCCAGGACGACCAGGTCCTGATCCACCTGGCCTTGGGCCACACAATCCGAAAGCTCGATCGGCCCGTGGAGCAGCTTCGGCCAGCGCTCCACCCTGGCCACGTCCAGAGGCGGACGTGGACGGCGGGAGCGCGGGCTCTTCGGTCGTTTGGCGGGCTCGCGGCCGCGGCTGACGGGGGACACGGGATCAGTATCGCCACCGGCACCGACAGTTTCGGCGCCGTGAGCAGCCAGGATCGAAAAATGCTTGCCGACCTGGGCGTGGATGGGCAGACTGGCCAGCCGCCAAGATCACCGAACCGCCCGGAGAGTTGATGATCGACCTGCAGGCCATGAACGAGCGCGTGATCGCGGAGTTCCGCGCGAACGGCCGCCACGGCGACGGTCTCCCGACGTTGCTGCTCACCACCACCGGCGCCCGCAGCGGACGACGGCACGTGACGCCGATGCTGTTCCTGGCCGACGACGACCGCTACGTCGTCTTCGCCGCCAACGGTGGCGCGCCCGGGCATCCGGACTGGTATCGCAACCTGGTCGCGGAGCCGTCGGTCGACGTCGAGGCGGACGGAGAGGCCTTCACCGCGCACGCGGTCGAGGTCACCGGAGCGGCTCGGGACCGTTTGTTCGCGAAGCAGGCGAAGGCTTTCCCGCGGTTGGCCGAACATCAGTCGAAGACCACACGGCCATTCCCGGTGATCGCGCTCCACCGCGTCTGAAGCTCGCGGGGTCGTGAGTGGCGATTCGGGTTCTAACCCNCGATTCGGGTTCTAACCCGAATCGCCACTCACGACGCGTTCGGTGGGCTCGGTACCGGCGCCCGTACCCGCCTGAAGTGTGTGAAGGCCCGCGACCAAGCTCACCCGCGCAGCGGCAGTACGCACTTAAGAACCCTTGGCTCTGACGGACCCAAACACTCACGATCACCTCACGCGGAGCTGTGACGCTCACCACCTCCGATGGCAAGAACACTGCCGCGCCAGAGGTTCGTGGCCGTGGAAGCCCGCAGTACGGCTTCCCCTTACCCCGCTGAAGCGGGCCTCGCAGGCTGGATCGAGGCACTCGGCCGAACGCTTGACAAAGACTTGGGGCTGACCGCACGATCTCGTCCCATGAACCTGTCTGACAGCCAGACAGCCGGACAAGGTGGTCCACGACGCGTCAGCGCGATGGAGGCCGTTCTGGCCCACCTCCGCGGTGCCATCGAACGCGGCGAGTACCCCGTCGGCCAGAAACTGCCGTCGGAATCCGCGCTCGGCAAGGAGTTCGAGGTCAGCCGTTCGGTCGTCCGCGAAGCGTTGCGGGGGCTGCAGGCACTTGGGCTCACCGTGTCCAAAACGGGCAAAGGGACCTTCGTGACCGCCACCGGGCCGGTCGAGAACCCCACCTTCGGGACTTACTCGGCCCGTGACCTGTTCGAGGTCCGGCGGCACGTCGAGATCCCCGTCGCCGGTTACGCGGCCTTGCGCCGCAGCACCGACGACCTGGATCTGCTCGGTCACCTCGTCGAGCGGATGGACGTCGAAACCGACAACACCGCGTGGGTGGCGCTGGACTCGCTGTTCCACATCACCATCGCCCAGGCTTCGGGCAATCCGGTGTTCGGCAAGGTCATCGAAGAGATCCGGGACGCGCTGGCCCGCCAGTCGTCCTTTCTCAACCAATTGGGGGACCGTCGGACCCGCTCGAACACCGAGCACCGTGAGATCGTCACCGCCATCGCCGCCGGCTCCGAAGCCGACGCCGTCGCGGCGATGACCTCCCATCTCGAACACGTCGAGGACGCGCTCACCACCATCGTGCGGCCGGGCCACACGACGCAGCAGGACAAGGACGACTGACATCGTGACCGAACAGACCCTCAGCGCGGACGACAGCAAATCCGCGCCGGTGCTCGCCGACGCCGGTGACGCCGGCTACGACAAGGCGCTGAAACCCCGCCACGTCAACATGATCGCGATCGGCGGCGCGATCGGCACCGGCCTGTTCCTCGGCGCGGGCGGCAGGCTCGCGCAGGCGGGCCCCGCGCTCGCGATCGTGTACGCGGTCTGCGGCCTCTTCGCGTTCTTCGTGGTGCGTTCGCTCGGCGAACTCATCCTGTACCGCCCCTCCTCCGGCGCCTTCGTCTCCTACGCCCGGGAATTCATGGGCGAGAAGGGCGCTTTCGTCGCGGGCTGGATGCACTTCCTGAACTGGTCGACGACCGGTATCGCGGATATCACCGCGATCGCGCTGTACGCGCATTTCTGGTCGTTCTTCACGCCGATCCCGCAGTGGGTACTGGCGCTCATCGCGCTCGCGGTGGTGCTGGCGCTGAACATGGTTTCGGTGAAACTGTTCGGCGAGATGGAGTTCTGGTTCGCCATCATCAAGGTCGCCGCGCTGGTGACCTTCATGGGGATCGGGATCTTCCTGCTGGTCACGCAGCAGCCGATCGACGGCACGACGCCGGGCTTCTCGCTGATCTCCGACCATGGCGGGATCTTCCCCGCGGGCCTGCTGCCGATGGTGCTGATCGTCCAGGGTGTCGTGTTCGCCTACGCCTCGGTCGAACTGGTCGGCGTCGCCGCCGGGGAGACGGAGAACCCGCGCAAGATCATGCCGAAGGCGATCAACTCGATCATGTGGCGGATCGGGATCTTCTACGTCGGCTCGGTGATCCTGCTGGCGATGCTGATGCCGTGGGACTCCTACTCGAAGCAGGAAAGCCCGTTCGTCACCGTGCTTTCGCATATCGGGGTGCCGCAGGCGGGCAACGTCATGAACCTGGTGGTGCTGACGGCGGCCCTGTCCAGCCTCAACTCGGGCCTCTACTCCACCGGCCGCATCCTGCGGTCGATGTCGCTGGCCGGTTCCGCGCCGAAGTTCACCGGCGTGATGAACAAGAACCATGTGCCCTACGGCGGGATCCTGCTCACCTCAGCGGTCTGCGTGGTCGGTGTCGGCCTGAACGCCGTCGTGCCGAGCCAGGCCTTCGAGATCGTGCTGAACTTCGCCGCCATCGGCATCCTCGGCACCTGGGCGATCATCGTGCTGTCCCATCTGCTGTTCGTCCGCAAGGCCAAGCGCGGCGAGGTCGAGCGCCCGTCGTACCGCCTGCCGTTCTCGCCCTACACCGAGATCGCGACGCTGATCTTCCTCGCGGCGGTCGTGGTGCTGATGGGCTTCGACGAGACCGGCCGGATCACCCTGTACTGTCTGCCGGTCATCGGGCTCGCGCTGGTGGCGGGCTGGTTCGGGGTCCGCAAGCGGATCAACATGGACGTGTTCGAAAAGACGAAGCTGTGATCCCGGAGATCCGCGTCCCCGCGCACGAACCGCTGGTGCACCTCCTCCGCGACGGAATGGTCGAGGGGGTGCACCACGGTTCGGCCGTGGTACTCGCTCCCGACGGCCGCGTGCTGTTCGCCGCGGGCGACATCGAGGCGGCGTTCTATCCGCGTTCGGCGGCGAAACCCTTGCAGGCCACGGCGATGGCGCGACTCGGGGTCGCACTGAGCCCCGCCGGGTTCGCCGTCGGCGCGGCCAGTCACTCCGGCGAGGAGTTCCACTTGGCCGAGGTGCGCCGGACGCTCGACGGCGCCGGGCTCACCACGGAGGATCTGCGGACGCCGGAAGACCTGCCGTTCGACCCGGTCGAACGCGACGCGTGGGTCGCTTCGGGGCGGAAAGCTTCGCGGCTGGCGCACAACTGTTCCGGCAAGCACGCCGCCATGCTCGCGACGTGCCGCCTGCACGGCTGGTCCACGAAGGACTACCTGGATCCCGGCCATCCGCTTCAGCGCGCGATCGCGGAGTGCGTCGCAGACCTGACCGGGCAACGCGTCCCGAAGGTGGCCGTCGACGGTTGCGGCGCTCCCCTGTTCGCGGTCTCGCTGCGCGGGCTCGCCCGTGCGGTCGGAAAGATCGCCGCGTCGGCGCCGGGAACACCCGAAGGCCTTGTCGCCGAAGGGATCCGGAAGCATCCGGAACTGGTCGCCGGCACCCGTCGCGACGTCACCACGCTCATGCGCGCGGTGCCCGGCCTGATCGCCAAGGACGGTTTCGAAGCCGTCCAGGTCGCCGCCCTCCCGGACGGGACGGCGATCGCGCTCAAGATCGCCGACGGCGGTGACCGTGCGCGACGGCCCGTGCTCGCCGCCACGCTCGCGTTGTGCGGTGTAGACCAGAACGTGTTGGAGCCCACCCCCGGCCTGCGCGTGACCGGCGCGCTGGCCGAACTCGACCTCGCCGCCTGAGGAGTCTTCGATGCACCGCGTGGAACACGATCTGCTGGGGGACAAGGAAGTCCCCGCCGACGCTTACTGGGGCGTGCACACCGCCCGTGCCAGGGAGAACTTCCCCATCACCGGCACCGCGATCTCCGCGTACCCACACCTGATCGCGGCGCTCGCCTCGGTCAAGGAGGCCGCCGCCCGTGCCAACGCCGACCTCGGGTTGCTGGAGCCGGACGTCGCCGACGCGATCCGCCGGGCGTGCCGTGAGATCCGCGAAGGCGCGTTGCACGACCAGTTCGTCGTCGACGTCATCCAGGGCGGCGCGGGCACCTCGACGAACATGAACGCCAACGAGGTGATCGCGAACCGCGCGCTCGAACTGCTCGGGCACGAGAAGGGTGACTACGCCCGTGTGCACCCGAACGAGCACGTGAACCTCGGGCAGTCGACCAATGACGCGTACCCGACCGCGGTCAACGTCGCGACGATCATCGCCGTCCGCGAACTGGCCGGGGCGATGGTCGTGCTGGAACAGGCTTTCGCGGCCAAGGCCGTCGAGTTCCGCGATCTGCTGAAGATTGGCCGCACGCAGTTGCAGGACGCCGTCCCGATGACATTGGGGCAGGAATTCGGCACCTACGCGGTCATGCTCGGCGAAGACCGGCTTCGGCTCACCGAAGCGGTGACCCTGCTGCACGAGATCAACCTCGGCGCGACCGCGATCGGCACCGGGCTCAACGCCGCACCCGGGTACGCCAAAGCCGCGGTCGCGCATCTGCGCGAGATCACCGGCCTGCCCGTCGTGTCCGCGGCGGACCTCGTCGAGGCGACACAGGACTGCGGCGCGTTCGTGCACCTTTCCGGCGTGCTCAAGCGGATCGCGGTGAAACTTTCCAAGAGCTGCAACGATCTGCGGCTCCTCTCGTCCGGGCCGCGGGCAGGGCTCAACGAGATCAACCTGCCGCCGGTGCAGGCCGGGTCGTCGATCATGCCCGGCAAGATCAACCCGGTGATCCCCGAGGTGGTCAACCAGGTCGCGTTCGAGGTCATCGGCAACGACGTCGCCGTCACGATGGCGGCCGAGGCCGGGCAGCTGCAGCTCAACGCTTTCGAGCCGCTGATCCTGCACTCGCTTTCGGAGAGCATCACGCATCTGCGGTCGGCGTGCCTCGTGCTGGCGGAGCGATGCGTCTCCGGGATCACCGCGAACGCGGACGTGATGCGGGGCTACGTCGAGAATTCGATCGGGCTGGTGACCGCGCTGAACCCGAAGATCGGGTACGCGGCGGCGACCGAGATCGCCAAAGAGGCGCTTCAGACCGGGCGCGGCGTGGCGGAACTCGTCGTCGAGAAGGGGCTTCTGCCCGCCGAAGAGCTGGCGAAGCTGCTGAAGCCGGAGACCCTCGCCCGGCTTTCCTGAGACCCGCGGGGCGGTACCGAGAGGTTCGGCGGTCACAGCGAGCTGGTCCGGCACAGGCACCCCANGGAAAGTGGCTTTCAGGACATTTTTCGTCCTGAAAGCCACTTTCCTGACATGCGGGTACGGTCTTAAGCGGAAGGTGATCCTCCGCACGAAAGGCGGCCAGTGTGCTCGACCGACTTCTCGACCGGTACCTCGGCCTCCCACCCGCCGAAGGCCCCGCCCCCTCGGTGACCAAGGCGATCCCCGTCCCGATGCCCGACGGCGTCCGCCTGCTGGCGGATCGTTACGCCGTTCCGGGCGACGAGCCCCGGCCGGTCGTGCTGATCCGCACGCCGTATGGCCGCAAAGGCGTGATGGGCAAGGTCTTCGGCGAGACGTTCGCGCGGCATGGGCTGCAGGTGGTCCTCCAGAGCACTCGCGGAACCTTCGGCTCAGGCGGCGAATTCCGGCCCTTCCACCTGGAGAAGGAGGACGGCCTCGCCACCGTCGCGTGGCTGCGCGAGCAGCCATGGTGTGACGGCCGGGTCGCGATGGCCGGTGCGAGCTACCTCGGCCACACGCAGTGGGCCGTCGCGCCGTATCTCGACGAGCCGCTCGAAGCGCTGTGTCTCGGCGTCACCGCTTCGGAGTTCGTGTCGACCTTTTATCCCGGCGGGATCCTCGCTGTCGACAACATGGTCTCGTGGTCGGCGCTGATCGGCCGCCAGGAAGGCCGGTTCGCCGGCCTGCCGAATCCCTGGCAGACGAAGAAGACCCGCCGCGCCATGGCATATCTGCCGGTTTCCGGCGCCGACGTCGCGGCCATCGGCAAGCAGGTGCGGTTCCTGCAGGACGTCTCCGCGCACGCCGAACCCGGCGACGACTTCTGGGCGCCGTCGGATCACAGCGCCGAGGTCGCCGCGCTGACGACCCCGGTGTCCATGGTGACCGGCTGGTACGACCTGTTCATCTCCGCCCAGCTGCGCGACTTCAAGGAACTCGCCGCGGCCGGACGCGCACCGCGGATCACCATCGGCCCGTGGGCGCACGGCGAACCCGCCAGTCTCAAAACCCTGATCACCGACCAGATCGGCTTCCTCTCCGCCCACCTCCTGGGTGATCGCGCGCCGCTCAGGCAGTCACCAGTGCGCCTGTATCTCCAGGGTTCTGGGCGGTGGCTCGACTTCGCAAGCTGGCCGCCGAAGTCCGACGCCACCCCGTACTTCCTGCGTCCCGGCAAGCTTTCCCCCGATGCGCCGGTGGAGTCGAAACCGAGCAAGTTCACCTTCGATCCGGCCGACCCGACGCCGACGGTCGGCGGCCCGCTTCTGTCGGGTGTGCAGAAACAGCAGGACAACAAGGACATCGAGGCCCGGCCGGACGTACTGCTGTTCACCGGTGACGTGCTGGAGCGCGATCTCGACATCATCGGCGAGATCTCCGCGCTGGTGCACGTCCGGACCGACATCGGGCATGGTGACGTCTTCGTCCGGTTGTGCGATGTGGACCGTCGCGGTGTCTCTCGCAACGTGACCGACGGCATCCTCCGCCTGCGCCCCGGTCACCCCGGGTCCGATGTGGACGGTGTGGTCGCCGCCGAGATCCTGCTCGACCCGACGGCGTACCGGTTCCGGCGCGGGCACCGCCTGCGGGTGCAGGTCGCGGGTGGCGCGTTCCCGCGCTTCGCCCGCAACCACGGCACCGGCGAGCCGGTTTTCAGCGCGGTGGACGGGAAACCCGCGCGGTTCGAGATCTTCCACGACCCCGCGCACCCGTCCCAAATCACGCTGCCGGTGTTCGGCGGCCAGTGAGGTGGAGAGCACAGGAGCGTGTCGCGAAAGTGGCTTTCGCGACACCTCGCGACGGCGCCGCCTCGCCTGACTCCTCGTCAGGCCGGGACGACCCGCTGGTGCGTGGTCAGCCTGCCGTCGTCGTGCAGCACGTGGAACAGCAGCGACGGCGGCAGGTCGTAGTCGATCGGTCCGCCTTCACCCCAGGACCGCAGTCCGTCCCGTTCCCACGGGAACAGAATGCTCGACCCGACCGACGGCGCCGACCGCAGCGGCACTCCCGCGAACGTCGTCGACGCCGCGGCGTGGACGTGCCCGCAGAGCAGGGCGACCACGCGCGGGTGACGCGCGAGCACCTCGGCCAGCTTTTCCTCACCGTACTGGCGCATCGCGTCCACCAGCGGCAGCCCGAGCGCGACCGGTGGGTGGTGGAAGGCGATGAAGGCGGGGCCGTCGCCGTCGCCGAGTACGTCGTCCAGCCAGGCCATTGTCTCGTCGTCGAACTGCCCGTCGGGTTTGCCGGGGATGGTCGAATCCGCCATGACGAACGTGACGTCGCCGACGGTGTGCGCCGCGTTGGCCGGGGCATCGTCCGGCGCCTGGCCGAGCAGCCCTTCGCGGAACGGGCCGCGCTTGTCGTGGTTGCCAGGACAGACGAAGAGCGGGACGTCGGTCTTGAAGAGCTCGGCCGCGCGCCGGTATTCCTCGAGGGTGCCGTGGTCGGTGATGTCGCCGGTCACCAGGATCGCGTCGACCGGTGTCGCCAGGCCTTCCAGGTACCGCATGACCCGTGCGGTGCGTTCGTCGGCGCGCTCCCCGCCGTCGAGATGGTTGTCGCTCAGATGTGCCGTCACGAACATCGTGTCACCCCATGTCTTCCAGATATGCCAACGTTTTCACCCAGTTCCGCACGAGCAGCTCCATCGCCGTCGCGAGGTCGGAGACGCGGATCGCCTCGGCGATCCGGTGGTGCTCGTCGATACTCTCCCTGGCGCGTTCGACGCCACCGAAATAGCGCGCGTCATAGCGTTTCAGCAGCGGCTTCGTCTGCTCGAGCAGGCGCAGCAGATGCGGATTCGTACACCGCGAGACGAGCAGCGCGTGCCACCGGTCGTCCAAATTGGACAGATCGCCCTGCCGGGCGAGTTCCGCGGCCATCTCGGCGGTGATCCGGTCCAGTCCGCCGGTGAGCCCGGCCAGGTCCTGCGGCGAACTCCAGCGCAACGCGAGCGATTCGAGTTCGGCGACGAGCGGGTACAGCTGCCGGGCCTCGTCCGGGTCGAACGGCGGCACGAGGAAACCCCGGTTCGGCGCCGAGACGAGCAGGCCGCGGTCGGCCAGCCCGATCAGCGCCTCGCGCAACGGGGTCCGGCTGACGCCCAGTTCGCGGGCGAGGTGCACCTCGTTGATGCGGCTGTCCGCGGCGATGCGGCCGTCGAGCACGCGGGCGGTGATCTCCTCCGCGAGGTCGCGCCGGAGCAGGTTCCTCGTCACCGGTGCAGTATTGCATGCACTTCAGCCGTACTGTATTCAGTTAGGCATGACGGACTTCGATGTGCACCGCGCCCGCGCCGAGACACCGGGCTGCGCGGAAGTGGTCCACCTCAACAACGCCGGATCGTCTCTGCCACCCGCCCGGGTGACCGACACCGTAATCGGCTACCTGCGGGAAGAAGCCCTGATCGGCGGGTACGAGCAGGCCGCGGCGACCGTGGAGCGGATGAACGGCGTCTACGCCTCGGCCGCGCGCCTCGTCGGCGCCGGCCCCGAAGACATCGCCCTGACCGACAACGCGACCCGGTCGTGGCAGGCGATCTTCTACGCGCTGCCGTTCGCCGCGGGAGACCGGATCCTGACGGCGAAATCCGAGTACGCGAGCAACGTCATCTCCTTCCTGCAGATCGCGAAGCGCACCGGCGCCGTCGTCGAGGTGGTCGGCAACGACGAGTCCGGTCAACTGGACGTCGAGGACCTCAAGCGCCGCGTCGACGGCGACGTCAAACTGATCGCCGTCTCCCACGTGCCCACCCAGGGCGGGCTGGTGAACCCCGCCGAAGAGATCGGCGCGGTCGCGCGCGAGGCCGGGATCCCGTTCCTGCTTGACGCGTGCCAGAGCGCCGGTCAGATCGACCTCGACGTCGCGCGCCTGAACTGCGACGCCGTCAGCGTCACCGGCCGCAAATATCTGCGCGGCCCGCGGGGCACCGGATTCCTGTACGCGCACCCACGGCTGCGCGAGCGCGTCGAGCCCGCGATGCTCGACCTTCACTCGGCGGCCTGGACCGAGCCCGAAACCTACGAAGTCGATCCGACGGCGAAGATGTTCGAGGTCTGGGAACGCGATCACGCCGCCCTGCACGGCCTCGGCGCGGCGATCGACTACGCCCTCGAATGGGGCATGCCCGCCATCGAAGCTCGCGTCGCCGCCCTCGCGGCGAAACTACGCGACGCGCTGCGCGAGGTACCCGGTGTCCGCGTCCACGACCAAGGCACGCGACAGTGCGGGATCGTCACGTTCAGCGTGGCGAAAACACCGTCGCAGGAAGTGAAACAGCGCCTGGCCGCGGCGAAGATCAACGTCAGTGTCGCTGAAGCGACGTCCGCCCAGTTCGATTTCGTCGAGCGTGGATTGCCGCCACTGGTCCGGTCTTCGGTGCACTACTTCAACACCGAAGACGACATCGCCCTCCTCATCGGCGAAGTCGGGAAACTGGCCTAGCGACGGGAAAGCACCGACTCGGACGGCGGGGCGTACGGCAGCCCCGTCGTCTTCGCGCGCTTGCCGAGCACCAACGCCTCCCCCAGCAGGCTGACACCGATCGACAACGTCACCGGCCGCGCGTCGGGATGCGCCCCGGCCATCGTGGCCAGGAAGCCGACCCCGAAGTTCACCACGAGCGACAGCACCCAGACGCCGAACGTCCAGCCGGTGTAGCGCAGCCACAGCACGCCGTCGCGCTCGAAGAGCTTCGTGGTGGTGGCGCGGACCGCGCCGAGGACGCAGCCGACCACGGAGCCCAGCACGAGCCACAGGCCGTCCGTGAAGGTGAAGATCGCCAGCTTGCTCAGGCCGTAGGCACCGATCGCGAGCAGGATCACCGGCCCCCCGAACACATCGCGGGCGACCAGTGGCTCCCCACGCAACCTGCGCACGACGATCACGATCACCACGCCGACGACCAGCGCGATCAGCAACCAGGTCCTCATGAACTCCCCCTTTGTGGCATGACTGTGCCAAATAAAATAGCAAGGTCGTGCTATAAAGGCAACATGCCCAAGATCGTCGATCCCGATGCCCGGCGCCTGGAGATAGCCGAAGCCGTCTTCCGGGTGATCCAGCGCGACGGCCTCGCGCAGGCGTCGCTCAGGAGCGTGGCCGAGGAGGCCGGTCTCGCGATCGGTTCGGTGCGGCACTACTTCCGCGGCCACGACGAGCTGATCGTGTTCGCCATGCGGTCACTCGGCGACCGGCTCGAGGCGAGGCTGCTGGGGCATCTCCCCGACCTGCTCGACCCCGCGACACCGCGCTCGCGGCGGCAGGAGATCACCGAAGAACTGCTCGGCGAACTACTCCCGCTCACCGAGCAGACCCGGGCCGAGACCGACGTCTGGCTGGCGTTTTCGGCCGCCGCGAAGAACCGCCCGGACCTCGCCGAGGAGGCCGCCCGCATGTACGACGGGGTCCGTGCCCTCGTCCGGCGGGTGCTCGACGGCGCGAACGAAGCGGGTGGCCTCCTCGAAGGCCTCGACCTGGCTGTGGAGACCGAACGGCTGGCCGCGCTGCTGGACGGGCTCGCGTTGTCGACGGGCCGGACGTCGCCGGAGCTGATGCGCACGGTGCTCCGGCGGCATCTGGAGAGCCTGCGGCGCCCCGAATCGGAGACGAAATGAGCACCTTCTACGAAGTCGCGGAGCGGGATCCAGGCCGCGTCGCGGTGATAGACGTCGACGGGCGCGAGACCACCTTCGGCGAGCTGTCGGCGCGTGCGAATCAGCTGACCCACGCCTTGCGGGCACTCGGCCTCGGCGAGGGCGACGGCATCGTCGCGATCATCCACAATGGACTCGCCTATTACGAGCTCCTGCTGGCGACCTTGCAGGCGGGGATGTACTTCACGCCGGTCAACCACCGGTCCTCACCGGGCGAGATCGCCTACATCGCGGCCAACAGCGGCGCCAAGGTCGCCGTCGCGGACACGGACATCGCCGCCACGTGCACCGCGGAACTGGATGGCCTGCACCGGTTTTCGCGCGGAGAGACGGCCGGCTGGGCGGACTACGCGACCTGGGGCGCGGACCTGCCCACCACCACGCCGGGCCAGCGGACCGCGGGCCAGACGATGCTGTACACCTCCGGGACCACGGGACGGCCCAAAGGCGTCCGGCGCGCCCTGTCCGGGCGGCCGCCCGCGCTGCACCCGATCCACGCGAACGTCCTCGAACGCCTGGACGTCCGGCCGGGGCACGGTGTGCACCTCGTCGCCTGCCCGCTCTACCACGCGGCGCCGGGCATGTTCTCGACGGCGATCCTGCATCTCGGGCACACGCTCGTGCTGATGGATCGGTTCGACGCCGAGGAAACACTGCGGCTCACCGAAAGGCACCGCGTGACGAGCACGCATCTGGTGCCGACGATGCTCCACCGGATGCTGCGGCTGCCCGAGGACGTCCGCGCGCGGTACGACCTGTCGAGCCTGACGTCGGTCATCCACGATGCCGCGCCGTGCCCGAAGGAGGTCAAGGAGCGGATGCTCGCCTGGCTCGGACCGGTGGTCCACGAGTACTACGGCGCGTCCGAGGGCCTGATCGCGGCCGTGCACGCGCGCGATTGGCTCGCCGCGCCGGGCACGGTCGGCACACCGCTGGACGGCGTGCGGGTCGTGGTGCTCGACGACGACGGCCGCGAACTCCCCGCCGTCGAGACCGGGACGCTCTACTTCAGTTCCGCGCACACGAAATTCGACTACCACGACGATCCGGACAAGACGGCCGCCGCGCGTTCCGGGGAGTTCGTCACCGTCGGGGACGTCGGCTATCTCGACGCCGCGGGGCGGGTATTCCTGTGCGATCGCCGGACGGATCTCATCCTTTCCGGTGGCGTGAACATCTACCCGGCCGAGATCGAGGCGCGGCTGCTGGGCCATCCCGATGTCGCCGACGTCGCGGTGATCGGGGAACCGGATCCCGAGTGGGGACAACGGGTCGTCGCGGTCGTCCAACCGGTCGAGGGGACGATCGGGGACTCCGCCCTGGCGAAGCGGCTCGAAGAGCACTGCCGAGCCGAGCTCGCCGGGTTCAAGACGCCGCGCCGGTTCGATTTCCGCGAGCGGCTGCCGCGGACCGAGAGCGGCAAGATGCTGCGACGGACGCTTCGGGCGGAGTGAACGGCCCTTTCGGGCAGTGCTTGTCGCGGTACGGTTCGCTCATGCGCCTGCGGTCCGTGACCACACTGCTCGCCGCCCTCGTTCTCGCCCTGGCCGTCCCAGCGACGGCCGAGGCGACGCCCGGCTCCGGTGTGACCGGGACGATCTTCCACCAGAAGACGGTCGGGGACACCGATTACGTGCTGCGCGAGGTCGTCATCCAGCCCGGCGGCTACACCGGCTGGCACTACCACGACGGCACGCTGCACGCGTACGTCAAGGCCGGCACGCTGACGCACAACTCGGCCGACTGCGGGCTCGACGGCTTGTACCGCAAGGGTGCCGTCTTCACCGAACCGAGCGACACCGTCCACATCGGACGAAATCTCGGGACGACGCCGGTGGTACTGGAAGTGCTCTACGTGCTGCCGCACGGAAGCCCGCTGTCGCAGGACGCGCCGAACCCCGGTTGCCCTTTCTAGGCCCCGAACCAGCCCGCCACGTCGAGACGGAAGCCGTCCGCGGGCGCCATCGTGCGGAGGTCCGTTTCGAGCGCGCGGACCCTTTCGACGCCCAGCGTGGCGGCCCACTCCTTGCGCAGCTCCTCGAAGATCGCCGCCGTCCGGCCGAGTGAGTCGTACCCGCGGCCGGTGAGCCGCACGACCTTGCGCCGGGCGTCGGCCGGGTCGTCGACGCGCGCGACGTAGCCGAGCTGTTCCAGCTTGTCGACGGTCTTGCCCGCCGCCTGCTTGCTCACGCCGAGCCGCCGCCCGATCTCGCTCGCCGTCGCGCCCTCGCGGCCGATCGCCTGCATGGCGAAGCCGTACGCCGGGCGGACGTCGGGATGCCCCTGCTCGGCCAGCTCTGCGTGCATCCGGTCGATGATCGAGCGGAAGCCCGCGAACAGCAGGAGCGGCAGCTCGAAGCCGGGCGGATCGGAATCGCGCTTGCCCGAATCGACAACTTGGTTTACCTTTTCGTCAACCACGTTGACCATCTTAAGGGGAAAGCCTTGTTCACCGATCACACCGTCGAAACCGCGCCCGAAGCCTCGCGTCGCTCGATGGAGGCGACCATCCGGAAGTTCGGCCACCTCCCCACCGCCGTCGCCCGGCAGGCGTCGTCACCGGAACTGCTCGACGGGTTCCTGAAACTGAGCGCGAGCTTCGAGCGGACCACACTCGAACCCCTCGCCCGGGAGACGGTCGTGATGACCGTGGCGACCCGCAACGGCTGCGCGGTGTGCGTCGAGATCCACACCGGCAAGCTGAAGGCTCTCCACGCGGACGACGACGTCATCGCGGCGCTTCGCGCGCAGGAGCCGGTGCCCGACGAGCGCCTGGAAGCCGTCCGGCAGTTCACGCTCGCCGTACTCGAAACCGCCGGCGGTGTCGACGACGAGACCCTGCGGACCTTCTTCGGGTACGGATACACCGAACGGAACGCCCTCGAAGTCGTCATGGGCATCGGGGCCTACACGATGTCGACCTTGGCGAACCGGCTCATTCGCGCCTAGGTGTGTCCTGCGAGCCTGTTCGATGGGCTTCCAGGACACGGCCTAGTCGCTCTGCGTGATCGCCGCTCGCGGCCCGGATCACTCCAATGGACGCCGATCTTGATGTATCTGGGCAGCCCCGCCCGCCTCTTCTCTTGTGTAGCCGAAAGTTCGCCACCCGCGGCGCGGCGCACACCGGCGGTCTGGCCTGCCGAGGGGGCAGACCAGACCGCCGAAACCGAAAACGTTCCACAGGGATCTGCTGGGCGAGGTCGGCCTGCGGGACCTGGATCTCGTCGCCAGATCGGAAGAGCG
>NZ_CP150484.1:3147458-3209545 GCF_037997115.1 Amycolatopsis coloradensis | reverse complement strand
AGGGACTCTGGGTCCCTCAAGGAGGCCTTCACGCGTCCCGCCTTCGCGATTAGTCGACTGATTGCGTCAGATCTCGAGCGCCCAGCGCACGTAGCGCATCGTCGGGACGAAACCCGCCTTCTCGAAGACCCCGAACGCCCCGGACGGATCCGCCGAGTCCACGTTCAAACTCGCGCGGTCGTACCCCTGGTCGGCGGCGGCCCGCAACGCGTGTCCCATCAGCGCTCCGGCGACACCTCGCCGCCGGTGCTCCCGAAGCGTTCCGATCACCATGAAGTGCGCGTCGCGGACGCCGGTGGCCTCCGTGTCGGCGTCCCAGCACATGGTCACCAGCACCCCGACAGCGTGGCCCGCCTCACGAAGCAGGAAGCTGACCTCGGGCCGGAAGGTCTGATTGGTGATCTTGTTCCGCCAGAGATCGGCGGGCATCGGCACGGCGCCCCAGAAGTCCCGGTACGCCTCGTTCCGGACCGTCCGGAAGTCCTCGTCGTTCCGCTCCGACCACGGCTCGACCCGGAACCCTTCCGGGACCGCCGGGGCGCTCAAGGCGTCGAGCGAGTGCTCCATCCGCTGGAAGTAGCGCACCGGTACGAAACCCCTGGAACGGACGAGCTCGGCCAAGCCGGCGATGCGCTCGGGCCGGTTGACGTCCACCACGAGCTTCGCCGACGGGTGATGCAGCTCGTGCACCACCTTGGCCGCCGCCACGCCCGCGTCGACGAGCGCGCCGCCGATGCCCCGGCGGCGATACCCGGGGTGAACTCCCCCGTCGAGGAAGACCCGATGGACCTCCTCCGCGGACGGCTTGAAGCGGATCTTCACGTAACCGGCCATCACGTCGCCGTCGAAGGCCGCGAGACTCGCCCGTTCCAGATCCGCGTACGGGTCGATCAGCTCCTGGAGGGTGTCCTCCGCCGTGTAGTTCTCGCCGATCCCGTCGACGGTCTCCATGGCGTTGAGGAGGTCGGCCGACGCCTGGGCGTCCTGAGGGGTGAGCGGCCGCCACGTGAGGTCGTGCATGCGGCCGAAGGTAGCGCCGCGCGTGCGGGCTGTCACCGGGTTTTCGGTGGGCGCAGTAGGGATCGAACCTACGACCGCTCGGGTGTAAACCGAGTGCTCTCCCGCTGAGCTATGCGCCCGGGAGGTGGCACCCGCGCGCGGGTGCCACCGGTGAAGACTCAGGCCAGCGAGGCCACGGCCTTCTTCCACGCCTGCTGGTCGCGCGCCTCGCCGGGCTGGTTGACCTCGGCGAACCGCACGACGCCGTCCTTGTCGATCAGGAAGGTGCCGCGGGTGGCCAGGCCGGCCGCCTCGTTGAAGACACCGTAGGCCTTCGCGACCTCGCCGTGCGGCCAGAAGTCCGAAAGCAGCGGGAACTGGTAACCCTCCTGCTCGGCCCACGCCTTGAGCGAGAACGGGGTGTCCACGGACACGCCGATGACCTGGACGCCCTGGCCGTCGTAGTCCGCGAACTCGTCGCGGAGCTGGCACAGCTCACCGGTGCAGATGCCGCTGAACGCGAACGGGTAGAACACGAGCAGGACCGGCTTGTCACCCTTGAAGGACGACAGCGTCACGGACTGCTTGTTGTAGTCGTTGAGCGTGAAGTCCGGGGCTTGCGATCCGATCTCGACGGCCATACCGGCGGTTTCCTCTCAAGAGCGAACAGGGGCCTGCGACGACAACCCTATCGTGTCGATCGCGCGCCCGGAGAGGTCACCGCTTGGTCTTGGACGACTTCGGCGAAACCAGCCGCGTGCCCGCCCATTTGGGACCGGCGCTGATGTTGGCCGTCTGCGCCAGCCCGACCTGCGGCACCGCTTCGGCGATCTCACTCGGCTCGACATGCCCGGGCTGGCCCGTCTTCGGG
The DNA here is from genome assembly GCF_037997115.1 of Amycolatopsis coloradensis. NCBI lineage: Bacteria > Bacillati > Actinomycetota > Actinomycetes > Pseudonocardiales > Pseudonocardiaceae > Amycolatopsis > Amycolatopsis coloradensis. Next base: position 3,207,675 of record NZ_CP150484.1, on the reverse strand, counting down.
GTCAGCACCCAGATCACGCCGTTCTCGTTCAGGGGAGTCCGGACCTCGATCAGCGTGTCACCGAGATCACCGTCGTCCTCGCGCCACCACAGCAGCACCACGTCGATGACCTCGTCGGCGTCCTCGTCGAGGATGTCGCCGCCGATCTGTTCCTCGATCGCCGCACGAAGGTCGTCGTCGACGTCCTCGTCCCAGCCGATCTCCTGGACCACCATGTCCGGCTTGATCCCGAGCCTTTCGGCGACGCTGCTCTGATCAGCGTCTCCCGCGGCGACCACTGCTGTCACTCCTCCAACTACGACGGAGCGTGGTGTCGCGTCGGCCTGATCGGCCGGGCGGGCACCACACTCGGGTACACGATGCCCGTTAGCGAACACTGGTGAAGCGTTCCGCGCAACCGTCCACACCGGATCTTGAACAACTCGTGTCGCGGCGTACGGACATTCAGCCCACTCTCACGGGGTCAATTCGGGCGCGCCTGGGCACCTCCGAACGCCCTGCTTTAGGGTGGGAGAGAAAACGCGCGCGCGAGTACAGGCGCGTGCGAGGCGTGTCGCAATCGGGTCCGTGAACGTTACCGATCAGTAGCGGTGACGAGAACGGAACCGGAGGACGACGATGGAAGGCGAACACGCCCGCGTACGAGCACAACCAGCTACCACCTTTCGCAAGGAGACCCCTTGGCCCCGCAGAACGACGGCGCCTCCGGCAAGGAGACCCCGGCACGCGTCCGCGTCATCCGTGACGGATTGGCGGCGCACCTGCCCGACATCGACCCGGAGGAGACCGCCGAATGGCTGGACTCCTTCGACGAGGCGCTGGCCAGGGGTGGTCAGCAGCGCGCCCGGTACCTGATGCTGCGCATCCTCGAGCGGGCCAGGGAACGCCACGTCGGCGTCCCGGCGCTGACGTCGACGGACTACGTCAACACCATCCCCACGGAGAACGAACCCTGGTTCCCCGGTGACGAGGAGATCGAGCGCCGCTACCGCGCGTACATCCGGTGGAACGCCGCGATCATGGTGCACCGCGCGCAGCGTCCCGGCGTCGGCGTCGGCGGGCACATCTCGACCTACGCCTCGTCCGCGGCGCTGTACGAAGTGGGCTTCAACCACTTCTTCCGCGGCAAGGACCACTCGGGCGGCGGCGACCAGATCTTCATCCAGGGGCACGCCTCCCCCGGTATCTACGCCCGCGCGTTCCTCGAGGGCAGGCTGACCGAGAACCAGCTGGACGGCTTCCGCCAGGAGTTCTCGCACGCCGGCGAGGGCGGCGGCCTGCCGTCGTACCCGCACCCGCGGCTGATGCCGGAGTTCTGGGAGAACCCGACCGTATCCATGGGCCTCGGCCCGATGAACGCGATCTACCAGGCGCGGTTCAACCGCTACCTGCGCGATCGCGGCATCAAGGACACCAGCGACCAGCACGTCTGGGCGTTCCTCGGCGACGGCGAGATGGACGAGCCGGAATCGCGCGGCCTCATCCACGTGGCCGCCGGCGAAGGCCTCGACAACCTGACCTTCGTGATCAACTGCAACCTGCAGCGGCTCGACGGTCCGGTGCGCGGCAACGGCAAGATCATCCAGGAGCTGGAGTCGTACTTCCGCGGCGCCGGCTGGAACGTCATCAAGGTCATCTGGGGCCGCGAGTGGGACTCGCTGCTGCACGCGGACCGTGACGGCGCGCTGGTCAACCTGATGAACACCACGCCGGACGGCGACTTCCAGACCTACAAGGCCAACGACGGCGCCTTCGTCCGCGAGCACTTCTTCGGCCGCGATCCGCGGACCAAGGAGCTGGTCAAGGACCTCACCGACGCCGACGTCTGGAACCTCAAGCGCGGCGGGCACGACTACCGCAAGGTCTACGCGGCCTACAAGTCGTCGCTGGAGCACCACGGCCAGCCGACGGTGATCCTGGCCCACACCATCAAGGGTTACGGCCTCGGACCGTCCTTCGAGGGCCGCAACGCCACGCACCAGATGAAGAAGCTCACCCTCGACGACCTCAAGCTGTTCCGGGACGCCCAGCGCATCCCGATCAGCGACGAGGAGCTCGAGCGCGACCCGAAGCTGCCGCCGTACTACCACCCCGGCAAGGAATCGCCGGAGATCGAGTACATGGTCGGCCGCCGGAAGGCGCTCGGCGGGTTCCTGCCGGAGCGGCGCCCGAAGGCCTCGAAGGCGCTCGTGCTGCCCGGCGACAAGGTCTACGAAGGCATCCGCAAGGGCTCGGGCAAGCAGGAGGTCGCCACCACGATGGCGTTCGTCCGGCTCGTCCGCGAGCTGGCGAAGGACTCCGAGATCGGCAAGCGGATCGTCCCGATCATCCCGGACGAGGCGCGCACCTTCGGTCTCGACTCGATGTTCCCGACGGCCAAGATCTACAACCCGCACGGCCAGACGTACACGTCGGTCGACGCGAGCCTGATGCTGGCCTACAAGGAGTCCGAAAAGGGCGTCATCCTGCACGAGGGCATCAACGAAGCGGGTTCGACCGCGTCGTTCACCGCCGTCGGCACCTCATACGCCACGCACGGCGAGCCGATGATCCCGATCTACATCTTCTACTCGATGTTCGGGTTCCAGCGGACCGGTGACGGCCTCTACGCGGCGGCCGACCAGATGGCCCGTGGGTTCGTGCTCGGCGCCACCGCCGGCCGCACCACGCTGACCGGCGAGGGCCTGCAGCACGCCGACGGGCACTCGCTGCTGCTGGCGGCGACCAACCCGGCCGTCGTGGCCTACGACGCGGCGTGGTCGTTCGAGATCGCCCACATCGTGCGGGACGGTCTTCGCCGGATGTACGGCGAGACCGGGCCGGACGGCAACGGCGAGAACATCTTCTACTACATGACGATCTACAACGAGCCCTACCAGCAGCCCGCCGAGCCCGAGAACCTCGACGTCGACGGCCTGCTCAAGGGTCTCTACAAGTACGCCGACGCGCCGTCTGGCGAGGGCCCGGAGGCACAGATCCTGGTCTCCGGCGTCACCATGCCGGACGCGCTCCGCGCCCAGCAGATGCTGGCCGAGGAGTGGGGCGTCCGCGCGGCCGTGTGGTCGGCCACGTCGTGGACCGAGCTGCGGCGCGAGGCCGTGGAGGCCGACCACGACAACCTGCTCCACCCGGGCGACTCCCCGCGTGTGCCGTACATCACGCAGAAGCTGTCCGGCGCGAACGGGCCGGTCGTCGCGGTTTCGGACTGGATGCGCGCCGTGCCGGACCTCATCCGCCCGTGGGTGCCGAACGACATGCTGACGCTGGGCACCGACGGGTTCGGGTTCTCCGACACCCGCCCGGCCGCCCGGCGGAAGTTCCTGGTCGACGCCCAGTCGATCGTGGTCGGCACGCTGAGCGCGCTCGCCAAGCGCGGCGAATTCGACCGGGCGAAGGTGGCCGAGGCGGCGCGGAAGTACCGCCTCGACGACGTCGCCGCCGCGGGTCCGCAGCTGTCGGACTCCGGTAGCGCCTGACGCTGAGATGAAGGGGCCTTTCATTGCAGATTTGCGATGAAAGGCCCCTTCATTGCGTCCGGGCGCGAAGCGGTTAGGGTTAGACATCGGATGTTTCTGGGGGTAAGCAGGAAGGGTGAACGAGAGTGACCAAGCGTCGACTGCCGAAGCCGAGTGAGCTGAAGCAGATCCTGCGGCCGAAGCCGATCGTGCTCAACCCGACCGACCGGCGGCTGGCGGGCGCGCACACGATCGCCGACCTGCGGATGCTCGCCCGCAAGCGCACGCCGCGGGCGGCGTTCGACTACACCGACGGCGCCGCGGAGCTGGAAGACAGCCTCCGCCGCGCCCGGCAGGCCTTCCGCAGCATCGAATTCCACCCGAACGTCCTGCGCGGAGTGTCCGATGTGGACACCGGCAAGGAGATCCTCGGCAAGCGTTCGGAGCTGCCGTTCGCGTTCGCGCCGACCGGGTTCACCCGCATGATGAACCACGAGGGCGAGTCCGCGGTGGCCCGTGTCGCACAGCGCAACGGCATCCCGATGGGCCTGTCGACGATGGCGACGACGTCGATCGAAGATCTCGCGGCGGCTGCCCCCGAGGCCCGCAAGTGGTTCCAGCTCTACGTCTGGCGCGACCACAAGGCGGGCGAAGATCTGATGAATCGCGCCTGGGCCGCCGGGTTCGACACGCTCATGCTGACGGTGGACACCCCGGTCGCGGGCGCGCGGCTGCGCGACGTTCGCAACGGGCTGACCATCCCGCCCGCGCTCACCCTCAAGACCTTCGTCGACGGCGCGATGCATCCGGCGTGGTGGTTCAACCTGCTGACCACCGAGCCGCTGACCTTCGCGTCGCTGAGTCAGTTCGACGGCACGGTCGCCGAACTGCTCAACCAGCTCTTCGACCCGACCCTGAACTTCGACGACCTCGACTGGGTCCGCCAGACCTGGCCGGGCAAGCTCGTGGTCAAGGGCATCCAGAACGTCGACGACGCGCGGGACGTGGTCAAACACGGCGCCGACGCGGTGCTGCTGTCCAACCATGGCGGCCGTCAGCTCGACCGCGCGCCGACACCGATCGAACTGCTCCCGGCGGTTCTCGACGAGATCCAGGGCGATGCGGAGGTGTGGGTCGACACCGGCATCCTCTCCGGTGGCGACATCGTGGCCGCGATCGCGCGCGGCGCGGACGCGGTGCTCATCGGGCGCGCGTTCCTCTACGGCCTGATGGCCGGGGGCGAGCGCGGCGTTCAGCGGTGCGTGGACATCCTGCGCGCCGAGATGGTCCGGACGATGCAGCTGCTGGGCGTCCGCACGCTCGCCGACCTCAAGCCGTCGCACGCCACCATGCGCTGACCCGCACGCATTTCGTCCTCTGGATGCGGTAGTTCGTATCGGCGACTACCGCATCCAGAGGACGGAACGCGGGGTCAGGCAGAGGCCGTGGTGACTCCGGACGGCGCGGTGCGGACCTGCTTCGCGGTGCGGTTCCAGCTCCACCAGCCGTGCACGACCAGCCCGGCGAACACGATGTAGACCGCCGCGGAGAAGTACAGGCCCGAAGAGAGCTGAAGCGGCACGCCGATCGCGTCGACGACCAGCCACACCAGCCAGAACTCGACGAGACCCGCGCCCTGCGCGGCGAAGGCGACCAGCGTGCCGACGAAGATCGCGGCGTCCGGCCATGGCGCCCACGAGGCGTTCAGCGCGTCGAGGACCAGCGCCATCGCGGTGGTGCCGATCGCGAACGCGCCGATCATCGCCAGGCGCTCGCCGAGCCTGCCCTTGCGGACGACCACGCCGTAGACCGGGTCGCTGCGGCGGGACCAGGCCCACCAGCCGTAGATCGAGATGGCGAGGATCGCGATCTGCCTGGTCGCGAGCCCGCCGAGATGCGCGGAGAGGTAGACCGAGAACAACAGCACGGTGGCGCCGACCTGGACCGGCCACGTCCACAACGTGCGACGTTGCGCCAGGAAGACCACGGCCAGCGCGAAGATCTGGCCCGCCAGCTCGGCGAACGAGATCCATTGTCCGAGCACCGTGACACCGTTGTGCAGCAGGAAGTCCACGTCCGCACCCCTCTCCGTCTACCGCTCCAACATGCTCCGTTCCGGCCCCATTCCCTAGTGAGTGTGAGGTGTGGAACAGGCGGGCGGCTCGAGGGACGCTGAGGAGATCTCACAGGGTGCGAAAAAGGACCCTCCACCGCGTGTTCCGCGGCGACGGGCCCTTTCGACTCCACGCGGGCCCGGTGCCTTCCTCGATCACCGGGCCCGCGCGGATGCTCAGGAATCTACGCGACCGATGCCCACGGGCGAAGTCGGCGGCTCCGAACGGACCTCCTGCTTGCCGTCCCCGGCCTCCAGCTGGCCCTGCAGGGTGGCCAGCCAGCCCTGCCAGCGGTCCTGCGCCGGCTTGATCAGCCCGCCGCCGAAGCCGACGACGATCACGCCGCCGATGGTGGCGAGGACGGTGATCAGGACCGGCCCGGTGATCGCGGTCGCGATGTTCACCTGGCCGAGTGCGGCGATGATGCCGAACGCCATGATCATCCAGTAGGCGATCGTCCCGAGCAGCCGTCCCGCGGGCCGGGTGGACAGCGCTCCGGTCACCAGGTCGCGGACGACCTTCGCGACGGCGGCCGCGACGATCACCAGCACCAGTGCCACCAGGATCCGCGGCAGGAAGGCGATGATGTCGTTGAGCAGCGCGCTGACCGGATTGCTCTCACCGAATACGCCGAACGCGAGCTGCAGCGCGATCAGGAGAATGAAGTAGTACACGAGTTTGACCAGGATCCCGCCCGCGTCGACATTCGCCTGTTTGAGCGTTCCGGTGAGTCCGGTCTTCTCGATGAGCTTGCCGAAACCGATCTTCGACAGAACCAGTCCCAATGCCTTCGACACGGCTTTCGCGATCAGCCAGCCGATCAACAGGATGATCAGGAAACCGATCAATTTCGGCACGAAGGTGGCGACAAGGTTCCATGCTTGTCCCAGACCGTCTTTCAGCTGCTCGCCCACGGCGAACTCCCTCCTCTGCGCATCCGCGACCTACCCGGTGCGGCTTGCGAGGGATCGTTGATCACCAGCCCCGCACCGGCAACTCGGCGCCCCACGATCGAGTGAGTGAGCTAGCGGGAAAAGATCGACAAGTCCCATACTTGTTCCACCGGTGGGGACCGGGGAGACGAGGCCGTCCGGCGCAGCGAAAAACGCNTCGCCTACTCCGGCGAGGCCTCCTGGCGCACGAGCGCGGGGGAGGAGCCGGCGCAGCGAAAAACGCTAGCGCCGGGCGGCCTCGAGTTTTTGTGCGAACACCTTTCACCATTCATCGCCGATGACCGTCCACTTCGGACACGGACGGCGAAAGGCCGCAGGATGAAGGCGCCCTTTGCCCGGCGGACTGGGCCGTGTCCGGTAGGTCTGTTCGATGGGCTTCGTGATCCAGGGACCACCTGGGCGCGAAGGCCACTTGCCGGACACGGCCTAGGATCGGCTGACCATGGCTGATGCGACCTCCGGACGGCGTGTGCCCAAGCACCACGGGCTGTCCGCCAAGACCCTCCGGCGGCTCGACCACGCCTCCGGCCGGCTCGCGAGCGCGAGCGTGGCGGTGATGGAAGAGCGGCTGAGCTGGTTCGCCCGGCTTCCCGCCGACCAGCGCGCGAGCGTCCTGCTCATCACCCAGGCGGGTGCCGCCGGCTTCGTCGACTGGCTTCGCGACGCGAAGGAGGCCCTCTCCCTCACCACGGAAGCCTTCCGCGAAGCACCCGCCGAGCTTTCCCGGTGGGTGAGCCTGCGGCAGGCGGTCGGCATGGTCCGGCTGGCGATCGAGGTGTTCGAGGAGCAGCTGCCCGAGTTCGCCGCGAACGAAGCGGAACGCGCCGCGCTGATCGAGGGGATCCTGCGCTATGGCAGGGAGATCGCGTTCGCCGCCGCCAACTCCTACGCGGCCGCGGCCGAGGCGCGAGGCGCCTGGGACGCGCGGCTGGAAGCGCTGGTCGTCGACGGCATCGTCCGCGGCGACGCCGAGGAAGCGGTGCTCTCCCGCGCCGCCGCGCTCGGCTGGGATCCGGCCGCTCCCGCCACCGCGCTGGTCGGCACCCCGACGTCGGACGACCCGCCCGCCGTCGTGTTCGAGGTGCGCAGCCGCGCCGCGCGGGTCGGGCGCCCGGTCTTGCTCTCGGTGCAGGGCTCCCGGCTGGTCGTGGTCGTCGCCGGGCCCACCGACGGCAGCGTCAAGGACCGCGAGATCCTCACCAAGCTTTCGGTCGCCTTCGCCGAGGGCCCGGTCGTCGCCGGGCCGACGGTGCCCACGCTCGCCGAAGCACACCACAGCGCGACAGAGGCGCTTTCCGGTCTGCGTGCCGTCGTCGGCTGGCCAGGCGCGCCGCGGCCCGCGAGATCGATCGACCTGCTGCCTGAACGCGCCTTGTCCGGCGACCCCGAGGCCGAGCGCCTGCTCGTCGAGCAGATCGCGCGACCACTGGAGGAAGCGGGCCCGGCACTGCTGCGGACGGTGGAGACCTACCTCGACAGCGGCGGCGTCCTGGAGACCTGCGCGCGGACGCTGTTCGTGCATCCGAACACCGTCCGGTACCGGCTGCGGAAGGCGGCCGAACTCACCGGCCGCCACGCCGCCGAATCGCGGGACGCCTGGGTGCTGAAGGTGGCGCTGACGGTCGGGCGGCTGGCCCGTGCCCGCGGCCTCTGGTGACGGCGCCCGGTTGGTGACTCTGCGCAGTGACGGAGTTCATAGGGAAAGCTGGTTGAACCCGACAAGGCTTTTGGGTTAAGCGCGGAGATCAGGAAGGCACTTTTGGAGGGTTCCGACAATTACGTCGGCCGGACTTGGTGAGCGTCGGCATCACGACCATGGTGGCCGAGAGTGTTCTCTAGTGGGGTGACAGTTGCAGTCCTCGCCCCCGGTCAGGGTTCCCAAGCCCCAGGCATGCTTTCCCCTTGGCTCGAGCTCGACGGCGCCCGCGCGCGCGTCGAAGCCTGGTCCGAGCGTGCCGGTCTCGACCTCGTCCGCCTCGGTACCGAAGCGGACGCCGAAGAGATCCAGGACACCGCGATCACGCAGCCGCTGATCGTGGCGCTGTCACTGCTGGCGTTCGAGCACCTTCAGCGTGAGGCCCCGGTCGCCGCGGACTCGCCGGTCGCCGGTCACTCCGTCGGCGAGCTGGCGGCCGCCGCCGTCGCCGGGGTGCTGAGCCCCGAAGACGCCGTCGCGCTGGCCGCCGTCCGCGGCGCGGAAATGGCGAAGGCGTGCGCGCTGGAGCCCACGAGCATGGCCGCGGTCATGCTCGGCGACCCCGAGCAGGTCGTCGCGTGGCTCGAGGGCCACGGCCTCGCCGCGGCGAACCGCAACGGCGCCGGCCAGATCGTCGCCTCCGGCGCCGCCGACGCGATCGAGAAGATCGTGGCCGAGCCGCTGGAGGGCACGAAGGTCCGCGCGCTCAAGGTCGCGGGCGCGTTCCACACCTCCTACATGGCACCCGCGCGTGAAGCGCTGGCGGCCCACGCTGCGAAGATCACCCCGGCGGACCCGACGCGTCCGTTGCTGTCGAACGCCGACGGCCAGATCGTCACCAGCGGCGCCGAGTACCTCGACCGGCTGGTCAAGCAGGTCACGAGCCCGGTGCGCTGGGACCTGACCATGGACGGTCTGGTCGCCGCGGGTGTCACCTCGACGCTCGAACTCCCGCCGGCGGGCACGCTGACCGGGCTGGTCAAGCGGCAGCTGAAGGGAACCGTGACCACCACGATCGCTCTGAAGACGCCGGCCGAGCTGGCGAAGCTTCAGGGGCAGGAGGACGCTTCGTGACCGACCGATCCACTTTGCGGCAGGCGCCGGGCGCCGCCGGGACCCGCATCCTCGGTGTCGGGAGCTTCCAGCCCGAGAAGATCGTGACCAACGACGATCTCTCGAAGATCATGGACACCAACGACCAGTGGATCCGCGAGCGGGTCGGCATCGTCGAGCGCCGGTTCGCCGAGAAGGACGAGTCGCTGGTCGACATGGCGGTCAAGGCTGGCACCGCCGCGCTGGCGGACGCCGGTGTGGATCCGTCCGAAGTGGACACGGTCATCCTGCCCAACTGCACGATGCCCACCCAGATCCCGAACGCCGCCGCGCAGGTGGCCGACCGGATCGGCATCACGCATCCGGCCGCGTTCGATCTCAACGCCGCCTGCGCCGGGTTCTGCTACGGCATCGGCGTCGCCTCGGATCTGATCCGCGCGGGCAGCGCGAAGAAGGCGCTCGTCATCGGCGCCGAGAAGCTCACCGACCACGTCGACCCGGTCGACCGCGCGAACGCGATCATCTTCGCCGACGGCGCCGGCGCGGCGGTGGTCGGCGCGGCCGACACCGCGCAGATCGGCCCGGTCGCGTGGGGCAGCGCGGGCGAGCACGTCGACCTGATCTACATGCGCGACGACAAGTGGATCTACCAGGAGGGCCAGTCGGTCTTCCGCTGGGCGACCACGCAGATCGCGCCGATCGCCATGCAGGCGCTGGACCTCGCCGGGCTCGAACCGTCCGATGTGGACGTGCTGATCCCGCACCAGGCCAACCTGCGTATCGTCGAGGCCATCGCCAAGAAGCTGCGCGCCAAGGGCGCCCGCGAGGACATGGTCGTCGCCGACGACATCAGGTACTCGGGCAACACCTCGTCCGCGTCGATTCCGCTGGCGCTGGACCATATGCGCAAGGCCGGGACCGCCAAACCGGGCGACGTCGTGCTCGCCGTGGGCTTCGGTGCCGGACTCTCCTACGCGGGCCAGGCCTTCGTCTGCCCGTGATGAATACTTCCCCTGTGGACACCGTGTCCGCAGGGCAGCCGAAAGCATCACCGAGAAGGGAACAACCAGTGGCAGACAACGCAGAGATCCTCGCCGGCCTCGCCGAGATCGTCGAAGAGGTCGCCGGTGTGGCGCAGGACGACGTGACCGCCGAGAAGTCCTTCGTGGACGACCTCGACATCGACTCGCTGTCCATGGTGGAGATCGCTGTCCAGGCCGAGGACAAGTTCGGCGTCAAGATCCCGGACGACGAGCTGGCGAACCTGAAGACCGTTGGCGACGCGGTGAACTACGTGTCGGCCAACTCCAAGTAAGTCCGACTTCTTGATTGGCGCCGACCTTGGGGAGACTCCAATGAGCAACATCGACGTCGTGATCACCGGGATGGGCGCGACCACGCCGCTCGGCGGGGACGTCGCGTCCACGTGGGACGGCCTGCTCGCCGGGGCGAGCGGGATCCGCCGTATCGAAGCCGACTGGGTCGACGAACTCGAACTGCCGGTGAAGATCGGCGCCATGCTCGCCGTCGACCCGTCCGAAGTCCTTCCGCGGGTCCAGGCCCGGCGGCTGGACCGCTGTGAGCAGGTGGCGCTGATCGCCGCCCGCCAGGCTTGGGCGGACGCGGGCTTCGAACAGCCGACCGACGAGCATCAGGATGTGGAACCCGAGCGCCTCGGGGTGACCATCGGTACCGGTGTCGGCGGTCCGGTCACCCTGATCTCCCAGAACGACCTTCTGCACAAGCAGGGACTCCGCAAGGTCTCCCCGCTGACCGTGCCGATGCTGATGCCGAACGGCCCCGCCGCTCACGTCGGGATCGACCTGAAGGCGCGTGCCGGCGTGCACTCGCCCGCGTCGGCCTGCGCGTCGGGCGCGGAAGGCATCGCCGCCGGTTACGAGATGATCCGCTCGGGCCGTGCCGACGTCGTGGTCGCCGGTGGTGCCGAATCGTGCATCCACCCGATCACCCTCGCCGGTTTCGCCCAGGCGCGGACGGTGTCCACCCGCAACGACGACCCGGCGAAGGCTTCCAGGCCGTTCGACGTGAACCGTGACGGTTTCGTCCTCGGCGAGGGCTCCGGCGTCGTGATCCTCGAGCGGGCGGACCGCGCCAAGGCCCGCAACGCGCGGATCTACGCGCAGCTGAGCGGGTACGGGATCACTTCGGACGCCTATCACATCACGGGCAACCACCCGGAGGGCGTCGGCCAGATCGCCGCCATGCGGCAGGCGATGACGATGGCCGGGGTCTCCCCTGCCGACGTCGGCCACGTCAACGCGCACGCGACCTCGACGGTCGTCGGCGACGTCGGCGAGGCCGCGGCGATCCGCAACGCCGTCGGCGAGCACGTCGTGGTGACCGCTCCCAAGGGCGCGCTCGGCCACCTGGTCGGCGGTGCGGGCGCGGTCGAGGGCATCGCCACGATCCTGGCGATCTACCACGGGCTCATCCCGGCGACACTGAACCTCGAAGACCTGGACCCGAAGGTGCAGCTCGACGTCGTCTCCGGTGAGGCGCGCAAGGTGGAGCTGGGCGCGGCGATCAGCAACTCGTTCGGCTTCGGCGGGCACAACACGGCGCTGCTGTTCACCCCGGCGGCCTGATTTCAGTACGTGAAGGCTCCCTTCGCCGCATCTAGCGCGGTGAAGGGGCCGCGCTGCTGGACGAAGGCCGCGGCGGGACGATCTGGCTGGACGGCGAGGCGGGCGGCGGCAAGAGCGCGTTCCTGGCGGAGGCCCTCGCCGACGCGAGGAGCCGCACGCGCTGGGTCGAAGCCGACGAGCTGACCGGCGCGGTCCCGCTGAGCCTCATCGCCGACAGCCTCGGCGGCGAAGCACTCGAAGATCTCGGCAAAACGGTCACCGAACTGTGCGAAGACGGGCCGTGGGTGCTCGTCTTCGAAGACCTGCACTGGGCCGACGAGGAAAGCCTGCTCGCCTGGCAGCGGCTGCACCGGTTCACCGCGCACCTGCCACTGCTGCTGATCGGCTCGGCGCGGCCTCTCCCCCGGCTCCGCACCCTCGAAGTCCTCCGCTCGCGGCTCGACGGGGACGTCATCTCGCTGCCGCCGTTCGACGGCCCGGCCGTCGCCGCGCTCGCCGAGGAAACCTTGGCCAGGGACCCGGGCGAGGACTTCCTCGGGTTCGCCGCCGGATACAGCGCCGGGAACGTCGGCTACCTGTGCGAGCTGTTCGCCGAATTCGCCGACGGGCGCGAGCCCGACGTCACGCCGCACAGCAGGCTCGCCGCCGTGGTCGAAGATCATCTCGCCGCGCTTTCCTTGCTGTGCAAGCGAACGCTGAACTCGGCGGCACTGCTCGGCTCGTCGTTCACGGTCGCCGACTTGACGGGTGTCACCGGCCGCGAGCTGCGGGCGCTCATCGGAGCGGTCGAAGAGGCGCTCGCCGCGCGCGTGCTGGAAACCGAGGGAGAACGGCTGCGGTTCCGTGTCCCGCTGGTGCGGGAGGTGTTCGCCGCGAACACCCCGCCCGCCATCCGCGCCGTGCTGCACCAGGAGATCGCCGCGACCATGGCGGGCTCCGGCGCGCCCGCGGACCGCGTCGCCGAGCAGCTGCTCCAGGTCGGCGACGAGCTGACGGCCCGTTGGATCCCGCAGTGGCTGCTCGACAACGTCCGCGCGCTGCCAACCGGACCGGCGGCCGAACTGCTCCATTTGCTTTCCCACCAACGAAATCTGACCGAGGATCAGCACCGGAGCCTGGCGGGCGAGCTCGCCGCGCTCCTTTTGCCCGAAACGGGGGCCACGCCCTCCTGGTCCGCGCAGCCCTGGTGCGCGCCGCTGCACACACTCGCCCGGGTGCGCAACCGAACCGTACCGAGGACGTCCTAAACTGCGGGGACACAGTAGTGATCCGGCCACTTTCGGTGCATNAACCCGACCGAAGGCTCCCTTCGTCGCATCAGACGCAACGAAGGGAGCCTTCACCCCACCTGTCAACCCCGCCCAAGATCAACTTAAGCTGCGTGGCAATGAGCGTTCCAACCCTCATCGCCACTCACGACCTCCGCACCAAAACGCATATACGGAGTTAATCGGACATTTCGCCACCCGAAACTGTCCCTTGTGGACATTCAAGGCGTGACCGGCTCTCGTAGCCGGTCCCTCAAGGAGGCCTTCACGGACTTGCCTGCCAGCGCACCCGGTCAGCCCTGGGCGCCGAGGGACTTCGCCGCGGCGAAGGTGTCCACCAGGCCGGCTCCCTTGTCGAAGCTCGACGTGTACGGCCCGGAGGCCACGTACGGCGAGCCATTCGCGAACTTGTACGCCGTGCCCTTGATCGCGGCCTCGATGTCACCCGGGCTCGCGTTCGGCGCGACCTGGAACAGCTGCGCGACGATCCCGGTGATCTGCGGCGCCGCCATCGAGGTCCCGCTGATCACGTTGTAGGTGCCGAGATCCAGGAGTCCCGGGCCGTTCTTGGGCTGGAGGCCCTGCGTGCAGATCGGCTGCGTCGGACGGCACGCCGAGAGGATGTTCTCCCCCGGCGCGGAAACGTCGGGCCAGCTCGCCTGGTCGGTCTTGAGGCCGCGCGAGGAGAAGTCGGACACCGTGCCGTCGCGGGTGCCGGTGCCCTGGTCGTTGAACGACGCCGCGGAAAGCACGCCCGGCGTCTGGTCCTGCCCCGGCGGGTTGGAGAGGTTCGCCGAACCGTCGCCGCCGTCGTTCCCGTTCGCCCACACCGTGACGACGCCTTCCGCGGCGAGAGCGCGCTGTAGCTTCACCGTCGCCGAGTTCGGGTCGAAGGCGCCGCCGCCGCTCGGGCCGTAGGAGTTGTTGGTCACCTTGATCGGCGGACACACCGACGCCGCGACGCCCGCGCCACAAGGCGCCTTGTGGTTCTCCAGCACCCAGTTCAGCGCCGCGTCCGTGCCGAGCACGAGCAGCGCGGCCCCGGTCGAGACCGAAACGATCTTCGAGCCCGGCGCGGAGCCGCCGACCTTGGTGCCGTCGGCCAGCGTCAGCCGGTTCCCGGCGGCGATGCCGGTGACATGCGTGCCGTGGCCGCCCAAGGAGAGGGTGTCGGTGTCGACGGAGGTCGGGACGTCGACGATGCAGTTCGTGGTGGTGCCGTCCAGGCAGAGGCTCTTGAGGTTGCGCACCACCCGTGTCTTGCCGTCGGCGCCCTTGAAGGCCGGATGCGTCGGGTCGACGCCGGTGTCGATGATCGCGACCGAGACGCCCCTGCCGTCCACGGGAGCGCCACCGGCGTCCTTGAGCTGCGTCTGGGTCTGGAGGCTTCGCGTCGCCGTGGTGCCGGCGCTGCCGTGTGCCTTGAGCTTCTCGTTGCCTTCGACGTAGGTGACCCCGGCGGCCCCGCGGACCGCGCGCACCTGGTCCGCCGTGCCCCGGACGGCGACGACGCCGATCTTCGCGAACGAGGTGATCTTCTTGAGCCCGGCCGCGCGGGCGGCGCGTTCGGCGGTGGCGATGTCCTCGGCGTGCACGAGCGCGGTCACCTCCGTGGCGCCGGTGGCGGTCGAGAGCAGCCGGGAGAGTCCGGGGGCGACGGGTGCGAGCGGTCCCGCGGCCTGCGCGGGGGCCATCCCCGCGGCCGGGACGGCTAGCAGGGCGACGACGAGTGCTGCACGTCGACGCCAGTGGCGAAATGCGGCCATGTGTTTTCTCCTGGTGACAGGGGGCAGGAAACTGTCACCTACCAACGAGTACCACCCGGACGGGTGACGGTGCTCACGCGCATTACAACTTTTCGGAGCAACATCACCTCGCCTACCTGCGACGTGTCTTCCCGTTGCTCCGGATGGAGGCGCTAGTTTGTGCACCGAGACCGACGAGATGGGGAGGGGTTCGGTGCGACTCGTTCGCCTCGCTCAGCAGCCGTCCCGGGTGGCCGAGGACGTCCGCGCCGCGCTGGCATCACTCGGCCGGGGCAGCAACGTCGTCGGCGGGGTCGCCCTGATCGGCGCCAGCCCGGTCGACGGCAGGCCCGTCGAAGCCGTCGTGGTCATGCCGAACGGTGTCCTCATCGTCATCGGCGTCGACCTGCCGGATCCGGCGCTGAAACTCGAAGCCCCGCTCGGCGGGCCGTGGAAGGCCGACGGCTGGCCGCTGGTCCACGGCGACACCTCGATCAACCCGGCCACGGACGCGCTCTCGCTGTCCGCCGCGTGCACCCACAAGATCGCGGACGTCGCCCCCGGCGCCGGGCCGATCGGCACGATCATCGCCGTCGGGCCGTATGTGGAGACGGTCGACCAGCCAGCCGCGGATCTCGCCGGCTCGGTCCGCGTCCTCTACCCGACGGCGACGACGATGCTCGCCGCGACGGTCTCCCTGGCCACCGCCCCGCGCCCCCGCTCGGTCCAGCAGGCGCGGGAGCTGATCGCCGCGCTCGCCCCGGACGCGCCGCCGATGCCCGAGGAGATGTTGCTCGGGGAAGGGTTCAGCGCCTACTCCGACGACGAGCCGACGGTGATCCGCGAGAACCCGCTCGTCGCGATCGCGCAGACGGTTCCGGTGCAGCATCCGGGGAAGAGACCCACGAAATCGGCCGTTCCTCCCGCTCCGCCCGCCAAGCCGGTGCAAGCCACTCCGCCGGTTCCTCCTGTTCAGCAGGCCGTCGCCGTGCAACCCGCCCGGCAGGCCCCGT
The DNA here is from genome assembly GCF_037997115.1 of Amycolatopsis coloradensis. Lineage (NCBI taxonomy): Bacteria > Bacillati > Actinomycetota > Actinomycetes > Pseudonocardiales > Pseudonocardiaceae > Amycolatopsis > Amycolatopsis coloradensis. Next base: position 3,191,772 of record NZ_CP150484.1, on the reverse strand, counting down.
CACCGGAGGCCGTCCCCGCCGAGCCCCGCCCGAAGACGTCGCACCAGTCCAAGACGGTGAAATGGCTCCCGGTCGCCGCGATCGGCTTGCTGATCGTGCTGCTGGTCGCGGCCATCAGCGTCGCTTCCGGCGGTGACGACACCGCGTCCACGCAGACTCCCCCGCCGCCGACCCCGGCCACCAGTCCGCCGCCGCCGAGCAGCAGCGCGGTGGAGAACATCCAATTCACGTCGCGGGCGTCCGCCGCGGACCAGAAGTGCGCGTCGCACGCGTACGGCGACGTCCAGGCGAGCCTTCAGCAGACGAGTTGCTCCGCGGTGAAACGGGCCAGCTTCGCCAGCTCCATCGACGGCCGGGCCGCCGCGGTGACGATCGCCGTCGTGGAATTCCCGAGCACGGACCAGGCGACCGCGTTCAAGGCCACCGCCGACACCCCCGGCGGGGGCGGCATCCTCGACCTCGCCACCGAGACCAACCAGTGGCAGGGCGAAGTCCCGGTGTTCGAGGGCGCCGCCTACCAGAGCAGCCTGGACGGGAAGTCGGTCCGGTTGGTCCAGGTGGTGTGGGTGCCGGGACCGTCCACTCCGGACGACCCCGGCCTCGTGCGCGGCGCGAAGGCCGCGCTCGAACTGCCCGTGAACGGCTAGAGCCCGTACGCCTCCAGCAGACGCAGCCACACCTCGCTGATCGTCGGGAACGACGGGACCGCGTGCCACAGCCTCGACAGCGGGACCTCGCCGACGATCGCGATCGTCGCCGCGTGCAGCAGTTCCGCCACGTCCTGCCCGACGAAGGTCGCGCCGAGCAGGACGCCGCGTTCGGTGTCGACGACGATCCGCGCCTTGCCCGCGTAACCGTCCGCGTGCAGTGACGAACCGGCCACCGCGATGTCGATGTCGACGACGCGGTGCGGCTTGCCCTCCTCCGGCCCGGCGAGCCCGACCGAAGCGACCTCCGGGTCGGTGAACACGACCTGCGGGATGGCGTGGTGATCGGCCGTGGCGCTGTGCGCGCTCCACGCGGCGGAGTCGACGGGCTTGCCCGCGGCCTGCGCCGCAACCGCGTCGCCCGCGGCCCTGGCCGCGTATTTGCCCTGATGGGTCAGGGGCGCCCGGCCGGTGACGTCGCCGACGGCGAACAGCCAGCCACCGTCCACAGCGGACACCCGGCCGTTGTCGTCCGTGGTGAGCGGCGCGCCCGCTTCGAGCCCCAGCGTCTCGACGCCGAGTCCGTCGGTCGCCGGGCGCCGCCCGGTGGCGACGAGCAACTCGTCGACGACCAACCGCTCACCGCCTTTCAAGGCCAATTCCTTACCGTCGTCCACAGCGGACACGGAGTCGAGACCGGAACCCGTGTGCACGGTGACCCCGGCTTCACGGAGACCCGCGACGACGGCGTCTCCCGCGAACTCCGGCAGCCGAGGCAAAGGACGTTCACCCGAGATGATCAGGTGGACTTCGGCGCCGAGCGTGGCGAAGGCCTGTGCCATTTCGACACCGACTACACCGCCGCCCAGTACGCCGAGGCGGCCCGGAACCTTCTCCGCCGAAGTCGCCTCTCGCGAACCCCACGGGGAAGCGGTGTCCAGCCCGGGGATCGACGGTGTCCGCGGGACGCTGCCCGTGGCGACGATCACGGCGTGCCGCGCGGTCAGCACGTCACCGCCGTCGACCGTGATCTCCCGCTCACCGGTGATCCGCCCGTGGCCGCGGATCGGGACGATCCCGGCGCCTTCCGCCCACTTGACCTGTCCGGTGTCGTCTCCCTTGCCGGTGAACCAGTCCCGGCGCGCGAACACCTCGCCCGGGTCGACCGTGTCGCCAACGGGGACGCCGGGAACCCGTTTGGCGGCGGCGAGGAGGTTCCCCGGCCGCAGCAGTGCCTTGCTCGGAATACAGGCCCAGTAAGAACATTCGCCGCCGAAGCGTTCGTGTTCGACGAGCGCGACCCGCAGGCCGCCCCGCGCTGCCCGTTCGGCGGCCACCTCGCCGACCGGGCCGCCTCCGATCACGATCACGTCAAAATCCTGTGCTGACATGCATTCAGCGCACACCACCGCGCAGCTTCGCGCAACCTGCCGCTATCCTCGTGTCGCTGCGTGAGTCATCAGCCGCGGGTCAGGTTTCGCCGTGCCGGTTACGCAGTAGAACGATCGAGCGCGGGAGGTTTTTTCATGGCCAGGAACACTGCTGTGCATTTGCTGGATGATCTGACCGGCGAGGCGGCCGAAGAAACGGTCGCTTTCGGTTTGGACGGAATCGCTTACGACATCGACCTGTCGGCCGACAACGCCACCGCACTCCGGGAAATCCTGCGTGCCTATGTGGAGAACGGCCGCCGGATCGGCGGACGCAAGCTGCGGCCGCGGGTCGTGCAGCGGCCCAAGGGCGCGCGCGTGGCCAAGTCGACCCCGAAGACCGCGGCCACCGCCGCGAAGGCCGAGGCGAAGACGGCCGCGAAGCCGGGCCGCAAGCCCGCCTCGAAGGGTGTCGCGGGCCGCAAGCCCGCCGCCAAGGCCGCTCCCAAGACCGCCGCCGCGAAGACCACCGCCGCCAAGGCGGAGGCCAAGGCTCCTGCCAAGACCACGGCGAAAGCCACTGCCGCCAAGGCGAAGTCGGCCCGCGGCACGGCGGCGAAGACCGCCACCTCGGCCAAGGCTCCGGCCGGTCGCGCGAAGACCGCCGCCGCGACCAAGACCACGGCCAAGGCGGCGCCGAAGGTCACGGCCAAGACGACAGCCGCGAAGGCCGCTCCGAAGGCAGCTGCCGCGAAGACGACGGCTGCCAAGGCCGCACCGAAGGCCGCCGCCAAGGCTCCGGTGAAGAAAGCCGCGGAGCCGAAGAAGACCACGCGCACAGCCCGCAAGGTGCCCGCCGTGACTTTCTCGGCCACGGAAAAATAGTTCCACGAAATACGAACGGCCCCCTTCGCGTAATCGCGCGAAGGGGGCCGCNACCTGGTCCTGGAGGCCAACGCCATCGGCGGGCGGCACGGGGGCCGCTTTATGTCAAGTCTCGTGAGTGGTAAGGACGGTTGTAACCGTCATTACCACTCACGAGCCCGAACGCTGAGCGCCCTTGGCATGCCATTCCTGGTAGTGGTACCGCGTGTACTGGAGCGAGCGGTGTCGCTCCAGCTCCTCGGCCGAGGGCTTCCGGATGGTGAGTTCACCCAGTCGCGCGGCCGCCGCCACGCGGACCGCGGCCGTGACTTCGGCAACACCTTTGCGCAGGCCATGCTCGGCGAGCGACGCGACCGGGCTCCGATGGGAGTCGAGCGGCCGGGGATCCGAGGGTGCCGAAGTGAGATACCGGCCGACCCGTTCCGCCGCGGTCGAGACGAGCAGCGTGGAATGCGCGAGCAAGCCCGTTCTCGTCCGGAACACGGCGAAACCGCACAGCTTCGCGTCACCGACGAACAGGCCGCGATCACCGAGCCGCGACGGCAGCCCGAGTTCGGCCACCGTCGCGGTCATCAGTTCCCCGAGTGCTTCCAACGGTCTGTCCGACGGTCCCGGCAGGACGAGCGTGATGTTGAGATTGCCGGGATCGTGGAACACGGTGCCGCCGCCGCTGGCCCGGCGCAGCACCGGGACGCCGTCGCTCGCGCAGACGTCGGCCTTGACCTCGCGTTCGATCTTCTGCCCCCGCCCCACGACCACACAGTCGGTGTTGCGCCAGATCCACAGGACCGGCGCCTCCGGTGCGGCACGCAGGAGGGCTTCGTCGAACGCGAGGTTGTCGGCCGGGTCGTCGAACGAGGCGACGACTTCCGAGGGACCGATCACAGTGCTTTGAGTTCCTCCACGATCTCGCCCACCGACGATTTGGCGTCGCCGAAGAGCATGCTGGTCTTCGCATCGTAGAAGAGCTCGTTGTCGATGCCGGCGAAGCCCGAGCTCATCGAGCGTTTGAGCACGATCACCGACCGGCTGTGGTTCACCTTGAGGATCGGCATCCCGTAGATGGGCGAGCCCGGATCGGTCTCCGCGGCCGGGTTCGTGACGTCGTTCGCGCCGATCACCAGCGCGACGTCGGTCTGGGCGAACTCGGAGTTGATCTCGTCCATCTCCTTGAGCTGCTCGTACGGGACGTCGGCCTCGGCGAGGAGCACGTTCATATGCCCCGGCATCCGGCCCGCCACCGGGTGGATGGCGTACGCGACCGTGATCCCCTTGGCCTCCAGCAGTTTTGCCATCTCGCGGACCACGTGCTGCGCCTGCGCGACGGCCATGCCGTAGCCGGGCACGACCACGACCTTGTTGGCGTACGCCATCTGGATCGCGGTGTCGGACGCGCTGGTGCTGCGGACCGGCCGGACCTCGCCGGATCCACCGCTCGCGACCGCCGTGCCGCCGCCGAACCCGCCGGCGACGATGGCCGGGATCGACCGGTTCATCGCCTTCGCCATCAGGTTCGTCAGGATCGAACCCGAAGCGCCGACGATCATGCCCGCCACGATCAGCGCGGTGTTGTCGAGCGCGAGCCCCATGGCCGCGGCCGACAATCCGGTGAGCGCGTTCAGCAACGAGATGACGACCGGCATGTCCGCGCCGCCGATCGGCAGCACGACCACCACGCCGAGCACGCCCGCCGCGACCAGCAGGCCGATCATCAGCAGTTCGGCGTCACCGCCGCTCGCGATGACGACCGCGAGCACGATCGCGGCGATCAGCACCAGGGCGTTCACCGGCTGCTGCAGTTTGCCCAGCGTGATCGGGCGGCCGGAGATGAGTTCCTGCAGTTTCCCGAACGCGATGTTCGAGCCCCAGAAGGACACCGAACCGACGATCGCGGCGAACAACGACGCGATCGCGACGTACGCGGGCTCGTGCGCGTAGCCCTCGGTGGTGCGGAACTCGACCCACGCGATGAGCGCGACCGCTCCGCCGCCGACGCCGTTGAACAGCGCCACCATCTGCGGCATCGCGGTCATCTTCACCTTGCGCGCGGACGGCACGCCGACGACGACACCGATCGCGACGCCGAGCGCGATGAGCAGCCAGTTGCCCATGCCCGGCGTCAGCAGTGTCGCGATCACCGCGATGCCCATGCCGACCGCGGCGATCCAGTTGCCGCGCACCGCGGTGCGCGGACCGGTCAGGCCCATGAGGCCGTAGATGAACAGCGCGAAGGAAATGATGTAGAGGACGGCGATGAAGGTCGTCACTTGTCACCACCGTCTTCCGGCTTCTTCGCCTTGAACATCGAGAGCATCCGGTCGGTGACGAGGAAGCCGCCGACCACGTTGATCGTGCCGAAGGCGATCGCGATCACCAGCAGGATCTTGTTCAGTACGCCGTCGACCCCGAGGCCGAGCACGATCAGCCCGCCGAGCAGGACGATGCCGTGGATCGCGTTGGTGCCCGACATGAGCGGGGTGTGCAACGTGTTGGGCACCTTGGAGATGACCGTGAAGCCCACGAATCCGGCGAGTACGAGGATCGCCAAACTGCCTACGAGCATCACTCGCCTCCTTCTTCTTTTCCGGCCACGCAGGCCCCGGCGACGATCTCGTCGGAGAAGTCGAGCGCGAGCTTGCCTTCCTTGTCGACGAGCAGTTCGAGCAACTCGGTGACGTTGCGCGCGTAGAGCTCGCTGGAATGCGCGGGCATCTCCGCGGCGAGGTTGAGCGGCGAGCAGATGGTGACGTCGTGCTCGACGACCTCCTCACCCGGTTTCGTCAGTTCACAGTTGCCGCCGGACTCTCCGGCGAGGTCGACCACGACACCGCCGGCGGGCATTCCCTTCACCGCGTCGGCGGTGACGAGGACCGGCGCCCGGCGGCCGGGGACGAGCGCGGTGGTGATCACGACGTCGAACCTCGTGATCGCCTCGGTGAGCCTGCGTTGCTGCTCGGCCTTTTCCTCGTCGGTCAGCTCGCGGGCGTACCCGCCTTCACCGACCGCCTCGATGCCGAGGTCGAGGAATTTCGCGCCGAGCGACTTCACCTGCTCGCCGACCTCGGGCCGGACGTCGTACCCGGTGGTCTGCGCGCCGAGCCGTTTCGCCGTCGCCAAGGCCTGCAGCCCGGCGACACCGGCGCCGAGCACGAGCACCTTCGCCGGTGGCACCGTCCCGGCGGCGGTGGTGAGCATCGGGAAGAAGCGGGTGAGCTTCTCCGCGGCCAGCAAGACCGCGCGATAGCCCGCGACGCTGCTCTGCGACGACAGCGCGTCCATCGCCTGCGCACGGGAGATCCGCGGGATCGCCTCGACGGCGAAGGCGCGGACCCCCGCCGATTCGAGCGCCGCTATCCCCTCCGGATCACCCCTCGGATTCAGGAAGCCGATGAGAATGGTGCCCTGTTTGAGCTTCGCGACTTCGGCCGCGCTCGGAGGCGCCACCTTCACCACGATGTCGGCATCCCACGGATCGCCGATCACCGCGCCCGCCTGCTCGAAGGTCTCGTCGGCGAGCAGCGCGCCGGCGCCCGCGCCGGGCTCGACCACCACCCGCAGTCCGCGTCCGGAGACGCGCTCGATGAGTTTCGGTACCAGCGCGATACGGCGTTCACCTTGTCCGGTTTCCCGGACGACACCGACCGTGAGCTGCTCGTTCTCTGCCGCCACAGGCGACCTCCTCGCTGGAGAGGACCACACGAACCCGCACTTCTTACCACGCCCGACCGACAACTTTCCTGGCTCAACGTATCCGGACGGCATCTTTCCGTGACATCGATCATCACGATCGATCCAGCCATCGATCCAGGTGCGCGACGTCATAAGCGCACTACGGCAACGCTTTCCGCATCACGGAACGCTGCGCCAGTTCGGCACCCCCAGAAAGATCAGCCGCAACCGCCGTTCGGCCGTGCGCACGATCTCGTCGTCACGCGAAGGCGTTTCCAGCAACTCCAGCACCGTCGTGAGCATGGTCGTCACGATCAGGTCGGCGAGCAGATGCAGATCCTCGGTGCTCCAGTCGCGGAGGAAGTCGAACCGCGCGAGGTCGACGGCGAGTTCGCTGACGAAGAGCTTGAGTTCGAACGCGATCGCCTGCCGGACCGGTCCCGTGCCGCCGTAACGCTCCCTGGTCAGGAAATGGAAGTGGTCCTCGTGCGCGCGTACGTGCTCGCGCAGGATGCGCACGGACGTCCTGATCATGTCGTTGTACGCGGCCGGTTTGGTGCGTGCCGACCGGATCATCGTGCGCAGCGTGCGCATCGACTCCTCGACGAGCGCCACGCCCAGTTCGTCCATCGACGCGAAATGGCGGTAGAACGCCGTCGGCACGATCCCGGCCTGCTTCGCCACCTCGCGCAGGCTGAGCCCGGAGAACCCTCGTTCCGCCACCAGATCCAGGGCGGCGTCCAGCAGCGCCTGCCGCGTGCGCTGCTTGCGCTCCTGCCGGGAAACGGGCTCCGTTGTCACGACGGACAGCGTAATCGCCTCGGCGGTATCACTCACGTCACATCGCCCTCCTCTCGCGTTGACAAGCGCGACCATCACCACTTCACTATTGAGTGTACAAGCGTTCACTGAATTTGGGAGAAGTGATGACGGCACTGGTACCGCGCAGGGCCAGGCGGCTGGCCTCGCTGGCCGAGGCCCTGCTCACGCCCCATGGCATGGACCGCTACCTCGAACTCGTCGATCCGATGCTGGTCCGCCGTGAGATCCGCGGCCTGGTCACCGACGTCCGGCGGCAGACGCCCGACACGGTCACGCTGACCATCCGGCCGAGCCGCGCCTGGCGCGGACACATCGCGGGCCAGTACGTGCGGGTGACCGTCGAGATCGACGGCGTCCGCCGGACCCGCTGCTACTCGCCCGCCGGTTCGGAGCACGATGAATCACTGGAACTGACCATCAAGGCCGACCCGCAGGGACTCGTCTCGCGGCACCTGAACCGCACGGTCACCATCGGTTCGGTGCTCGGACTGTCCACTCCGGACGGCGAGTTCACCCTGCCATCGCCGAGGCCCCGGCGGATCCTGCTGCTGAGCGGCGGAAGCGGGATCACCCCCGTCCTGTCGATGCTGCGCACGCTGGCGGACGAGAAGCACGAGGGCGATCTCGCCTTCCTGCACTACTCCAACGGCGCCGAAGACGCGCTCTACCGCGCCGAGCTCGCCGACCTCGCGCGCCGCCTGCCGGGACTGCGGGTGGTACACGCGTTCACTCACGCCAAGACCGGCGGCGACCTGCACGGGTTCTTCTCGAAGGAACACCTCGCCGAGACCGCGCCGTGGTACCCCGACGCCGAAACCTTCCTGTGCGGTCCGAAGCCGCTGATGGATTCGGTCCGCGAAGTGTTCGAGGCGGACGGCTTGGGTGCACATCTGCACACCGAGGAGTTCACTCCGCCGGCGCTCACTTTCGACACCGAGAACGCCGAAGGGCAGGTGCGGTTCGCGCGCAGCGGCCGCGAGTTCGCCAACTCCGGGAAACCGTTGCTGGAGCAGGCCGAAGAGGCGGGGCTCAGCCCGGAACACGGCTGCCGGATGGGCATCTGCTTCTCCTGCACGCAGATCAAGACCTCCGGCTGTGTGCGCAACGCCAAGACCGGCGAGACCTCGAGCGAAGAGAACGAAGAGATCCAGCTCTGCATCTCCGTCCCGGTCGGGGACGTCGAGATCAACGCTTAGAAAGGAGCCCGTGATGACCGGCTTGCAGGACAAGCTCACCCCCGCCCAGGTCGAGGAGTTCGGCCGCGAGATGGACGAGGTCCGGCAGCGGATCGTCGCCGATCTCGGCCAGGCCGACGTCGACTACATCCACAACGTCATCAAGACCCAGCGCGCGCTCGAGGTCGCCGGCCGCGGGCTGCTGTTCGCCGGGTTCTTCCCGCCGGCGTGGGTCGCCGGGGTGACCGCGCTCTCGGTGGCGAAGATCCTCGACAACATGGAGATCGGCCACAACGTCATGCACGGCCAGTACGACTGGACGCGCGACCCGGCGCTGAGCTCGCAGAAGTTCGAATGGGACACCGTCGCGCCGTCGGAGAACTGGCGACACTCCCACAACTACATCCACCACACGTACACGAACATCCTCGACAAGGACCGCGACATCGGTTACGGCGTCCTGCGGATGGACCCGGCGCAGAAGTGGAACCCGTACTACCTGGGCAACCCGGTGTACGCGACGCTGCTCGCGCTGTTCTTCCAGTGGGGCGTCATGCTGCACGACCTCGAGGTCGACCGGGTCGTCAAGGGCGAACGCACCTGGGCCGAGAACAAGCCGGTGCTGCGGAAGATCGTGCGCAAGGCGGGCCGTCAGGTCGGCAAGGACTACGTGCTCTTCCCGCTGCTGACCGGTCCGCTCGCGCCGCTGACCTTCCTCGGCAACGCCACCGCGAACCTGACCCGCAACCTGTGGGCGTTCTCGATCATCTTCTGCGGGCACTTCCCCGCCGACGTCGAGAGCTTCACCGAGGAGGAGACCGAGAACGAGTCGCGGGGCCAGTGGTACCTGCGGCAGATCCTCGGCTCGGCGAACATCACCGGCGGCAAGCTCTTCCACATCATGACCGGGAACCTCTCGCACCAGATCGAGCACCACCTGTTCCCGGACATCCCGGCTCGCCGCTACCCGGAGATCGCGGGCGAGGTGCGGGCGATCTGCGAGAAGTACGGCCTGCCGTACAACACCGGCCCCCTGCACAAGCAGCTGTTCTCGGTGGCGAAGAAGATCGTGAAACTGGCCCTTCCGTGGAACGGTGAGCCCCGCACTCCGGCTACCGTGGAGAGCGACAAGACCCTCCGAGCGGCTTAAGGTGTCTGACATGGTCGGTCAGTTCGAAAGCACCAAGGACGTGGTCCAAGAGGTCACCGAGTCCGCGGCCACCCACATCGGCAACATCGCGACGATCATCACCGGCGCGATCCGGGACATCGCCCGCGAGACCGGCGACTGGCTGACGGACGTCATCGAAATGCGCGAGGCGTCCCAGCGGGCGCAGGCGGACGAGAGCCGCGAAGACTAGCGGAGTCGCGCCCGGCTGAGGTCGGCTATGCGTGACTGTGTGGATTTCGGGACGTTGGATGACCCGAAATCCACACAGTCGTGATCGCTGTCGGGTGACGGCACGAGCGCGCCGGAGTGAGTTCAAGACGAAAGATTACGGAAAACCGGATGGGCACGAACCGGGTGGCCACGGCAGGCTGAAGCCGTGATCACTCACCTCGCCCTGCCTCGACGCGTCCTCAGCGCACAGCTGAGCCGCGTGTACTGGGCCGAGCTGGCATGGGTGATCCTCGGTGCGCCGCTGACGCTGGCGTCCGTGGTGCTCGTCGTCGTCGGGCTGCTCCTCGGCTTCGGCCTGAGCCTGCTCACCATCGGGCTGCCGGTGCTCATCGGCGTCCTGGCGGGCGCGCGGCTGATCGGCATCGCCCACGTCGGCCTGGCGCGTGCCCTGCTCGGGACGACGGTCACCGCGCCTGCCCGGCCCGAACCGCGGCCAGGCCTCTGGAACGGCGTGAAAGGGCGGCTCGGGGATCCTCTCGGCTGGCGGTCGATCGCCTATCTGATGATCCGGCTGCCGCTGTCGTTGATCGAGTTATTCCTCGTCGCGACCCTCTTCGTGTACGCCGTGAGCACGCTGAGCTATCCGCTGTTCTGGTTCACCCTGAACGGCGAGGCCATGCCGACGTTCGACCTCCGCGTCGACATCTGGCCCCTCACCCTGCCGCTCGCCGTCACCGGGCTGGCCGTCCTCCTGGCGATGCCGTGGGTGGTCCACGGTCTCACCGAATTCGACCGCCTGCTGGTGCGCGGAGTCCTCGGCGCCGAGGACCTCTCCCAACGCGTCCGCGACCTCGAACGCAGCCGCGCGACCGCGGTCGACGACGCGGCGCGGCGGCTGCGCCGGATCGAACGCGACCTGCACGACGGCGCGCAGGCCCAGCTGGTCGCGCTGGCGATGAAGCTCGGCATCGCGAAGGACGAACTGGCGGGCGGCGGCGACATCGAGCAGGTCACCGCCCTGGTCACAGCCGCGCACGCCAACGCGAAACAAGCCCTGGTCGAGCTGCGTGACCTCGCCCGAGGGATCCATCCCGCCGCGCTCGACGCGGGCCTCGACGTCGCTCTGTCCACTTTGGCCGCGGGCTCGGGCATCGACGCGCGGATCACCGTGGACCTGCCGGACCGGCCTTCGCCGTCGATCGAGACCATCGCCTACTTCACCGTGGCCGAGCTGCTGACGAATGCCGCCAAACACACTTCCTCCGCGATCGAGGTCGACGTGGGTATCGTCGGCGAAGACCTGCGGCTCGTGGTGCGCGACGCCGGCGAAGGCGGGGCCCGGCCGGTACGCGGCGGAGGGCTCGCCGGGATCGCCGAGCGGCTCGCGACGGTGGACGGCGGGCTCGACATCGACAGCCCTCCGGGAGGGCCTACGGTGATCAGCGCGGAAATACCGATACGGAAATAGGGGGCGGCGTGCGCGTCGTGATCGCGGAGGATTCGGCCATCCTCCGGGCGGGGCTCGTCGAACTGCTGAACCTTCGGGGGCACGAGGTCGTCGCGGCCGTCGCCGACGGGGACAGCCTGTGCGCGGCGGTGCGTGAACACCGCCCCGATGTGTCCATTGTGGATATCCGGATGCCGCCGTCGCACACCGACGAGGGGCTGCGCGCGTCCATCGCGCTGCGCGCTGAACTGCCGGGATGCGCGATTCTGCTGTTCTCGCAGTACGTCGAGACGCAGTACGCGACGGAACTCCTGGCGGACCGCGCGGGCGGTGTCGGCTACCTGCTGAAGGACCGCGTCGCGGAGGTGTCGGATTTCCTCGACGCGCTCCGGCGGGTGGCCGACGGCGAGACCGTGCTCGACCCGGAAGTGGTCAGCCAGCTGTTCACCGCCACCCGGAAGACGGACGCGCTCGCCGGTCTGACGCCGCGGGAGCGTGAAGTGCTGGGTTTGATGGCCGAAGGGCGGTCGAACTCGGCCATCGCGGCGGCGCTGTTCCTTTCTGCGGGCTCGGTGGAGAAGTACGTATCGAGCATCTTCGGGAAGCTGGCGCTGCCCCAGTCCGAAGGGGACAACCGACGGGTTCTCGCCGTGCTGCGGTATCTGGAGTCCTGAGAAGAGGGCCGAAGGCGACCTTCCCGCGTCTCGTGCGATGAAGGGCCCTTTCGCTGCATCGCACGAGCCTGTTGGCGCGTTCGTGGCTGCGCGGAGGATCCCCGGTCGTCGCGTGATCTGAAGGCGAACACGCGTGACTGGAGGGCGATCTCGCGTGATCGGACACGGAACTCACGGCGGATCCGGCCGTGGGCGAGTTCCGCCACCGGCCACGCGAGATCGGTGTCCGATCACGGATGATGTCCGTCGACGTGAACCGCCAGGCCACGAATTCGCCGACAGCGTCATCGCATGCGGGGAAAGTCCCTTCGGCCCGGCTTATCGAGGTTCCACCGGAACCCCGTCCGGCTGCGGCAGGCACAGCTGCACCCACGCGACATCGCGCCATGCCCCGTGTTTGTACCCGATCCGCCGGTACGTCCCCACCGGCTCGAAGCCCAGCGCGCGGTGCAGCCCGGCGCTCGCGTCGTTCGGGAGCACCATTCCCGCGCAGAAGTTCCGGAAGCCGCGCGACGCCAGCCTGTCCAGCAGCGCCTGATAAAGCGCGCGTCCGCCGCCTGTCCTCCGGCGGCCGAGCTCCAGATAGATGCTGACCTCACACGACCACCGATAAGAAGGGCGGCCGCTGAAGGGGCCTCCGTAGGCGTAGCCGGCGACACGGCCTTCGTCGTCTTCGAGCACAAGCCATGCGTGTGAGCGCTGTGCCTTGGCGATGCGCTCGGCCATCTCGTCCGGCTTGGGCGGCTCGGTCTCGAACGAGATCACCGTGTCGGTGACATACGGCGCGTAGATCTCCGCGCACGCCGTCGCGTCGGCTTCCGTCGCATCCCTGATCACCATGGAGACCATAGTAACCGAGACTGCCACTATAGTGAGCAGCATGTCCGATCCCTTGTCCGCGTCGCTCGCCGCGACGCTCCAGTCCGCGAGACTCGACCAGAACCTTTCGGCCAACGCCCTCGCCGAGATGTCGGGCGTGTCGAGGGCGATGATCGGCAAGATCGAACGGGGCGAGGCGCAGCCGACGGCGGTCCTGCTCAGCAGGCTTTCCGCCGCGCTCGGGATGACGTTGTCCGAGCTGATCGCCCGCGCCGAACACGGCGACCGGCGCGTCGTGCGCGCCGCCGATCAGCCGACTTGGACCGACCCCGACACCGGGTACGTGCGCCGCGCGGTGTCGCCCACGCTCGGCGGGCCGCTGGAACTGGTCGAGGTCGTGCTGCCCGCGGGCGCCGAGGTCGCCTTCCCCGCCCACATCTATGCGCTGACCCATCACCAGATCTGGGTGCTCGACGGGCATCTGCGCTTCCGCGAGGGCGACGTCGAGCACGAACTCGACGCCGGCGACTGCCTTCAGCTCGGCACCCCCAAACCGTGCGCCTACGTCAACCCGACCGGCGAACCGGTCCGATATCTGGTCGCCCTCGCCCGGCGGCACGCCTGATACTCGGCTGATGAACCAGTGGGCACTTGCGTACGTCTCGGCGAAAGAACGCGGCGGGCACGAGGCCGGGCTGCCGGTGACGCTGCACTTCCATCCGGACAGGTCCACAATGGACGGACGTCCGCCGCTGGCGGCGATGGCCGAGGACGGGTTCTACCGCAACCAGTTCGAAACCGGGACGAGCGACGGAGGGCTCACCGCGCGGCCGGCGGCGCGCCGAGATTCGGCTCCGCCCATTTCCGGATGGCCGCGCACACGGTCGCGCGGACGACGTTCTGCTACCCGGACAGCGTGCTGAGTCCGGCGGATTTCGGCTGCGGCACCAGGGTTTCCGCGCTGATCGGGCCGGCGGAGCAGGACGACTCCGATCCTCTCGACGACTACATCGAGGCACACGTCCACGGTCCGGTCGATCTCACGAAGGACGTCGAAGCCCTCGTTCTCGACCCGAGCCACCGCGGCACCGACGTCGAAAAGGCCGCGTCGAGGCTCGGCTGCCCGGTCGAATGGCATCCCGGTTTCCGCCTGTCCACCGAAGAACTCGAACGGCATCCCGGATACCGCGGTCCCGAATTCGTCGAACTCGGCCTGGCACTGGCCGAAGACGGCTACCTCGACCCTCGGGTCCTCGGTGAAGCCCGCGACGTCGACCAGCAGGCCCTCAAACGCGTCTGGCACTACGTGGCGCGCTTCGGGGCACTACCGTGAAGAGCATGTATTCCACGGAGATCGAGGTGCGCACCGGCAGCGTGGCCGTGGTGCACGACCTGACCAAGGACGCCGAGGCCTTCCTGCGCGACGCGGACGCCGAGGACGGGATCCTGCACGTCTTCGTCCCGCACGCGACGTCCGGGCTGGCGATCCTCGAGACCGGCGCCGGCAGCGACGAAGACCTGCTCACGGCGCTCGACGAACTGCTTCCCCGCGACGGCCGCTGGCGGCACCAGCACGGCAGTCCCGGTCACGGCCGTGACCACGTCCTGCCCGCGCTGCTGCCGCCGTTCGCGACGATCCCGGTGCTCGGCGGGGTGATGACGCTGGGCACCTGGCAGTCGGTCTGCCTAGTGGACACCAACCTGGACAACCCGGTCCGGCGTGTCCGCTTCAGCCTTCTGGAGGGCTGACCGGCCCGGCCACAGCGCGAGCGCCAGCCCCGCCGCGAGCAGTCCGCCGAGCACCCACACCCCGGTCGTGACGTCCGTCGCGCCGGGCACGCCCTGCAGCAGGCTCCGGAGCCCTTCCGCGGCGAACCGGAACGGCGTCCAGGACCACAGCACCGCGCGGTACGCGGGGTTCAGCAGTTCCGGCACCTGACCCGCGACGGCGGGCGCGACCAGGTACAGCGGGCCGAGGATCGCCATCGCCCGTACGCCGAGCAGTCGCAGCAGGCCGGTCTGCAGGGCCGCGAACGCGGTCGAGGACAGGAAAAGAAAGCCCAGGACGTCCCAGCCGAGCGGGAGCGCGGAGTCCCACAGCTTCAAGAATCCGGCCAGCACACCGGTGACCAGCACACCCGCCGAAACGATCTGCGTGAAACGTGCGACGGCTCCCGCGTCCCGGCCGATCCGTCGTCCGGCCAGGATCAGCACGGCACCCGCGGCCAGGCAGCCGACCCAAGCGAGCGCACTCAACGCGAGCGGCGCGACCCGGCCCGCCGCACTCGCGGGATACAGCGTTTCGACCTTCGGCGTCCCGCCGAGTGCCTGCGCGGCGCCGGTCAGTACCTGCTGCGCGATCTGCGTTCCGGACGGATTCACCGCGCCGGAGACCACGACCGTCGACGGCAGTTCGAGAACGCCGTAGACCTCCTTGTCCGCCAACAGTTTCCGCCCCTCCTCGGGTGAGGTCACCCGCCACGAGACCTGGCCGCCGCCATGGGAGGCGATCCCCCGCGCGGCCGCCTCGAGCGGGCCCGGGGGTGCGGCAACGGCGAGGGGCAGCCCGTCGGGCGCGACGGTGGCCTGCGCGCCGAAGGTGAGAAAGCCGAGCACGACGGCGACCAGCGCACCGGCCACCGCGGCGAGCAAGGCGAAGGCCCCGGCGGGGCGACGGTTCGACATGACCGTCCTCCATTTATTCGTCATCTGTTGAATTAGCTGCCAAGGTAGGCGTCTCACCCACAGAAGTCAACAGACGTTGAATAAGCTCACCGGTACCGTCGACCGCGTGACTACTCCGCACCGGCTCGTGCTGTGGGACATCGACCAGACCCTCGTGGACCTGCGCGGCATCGGCGCCGCCTGGTACACGACCGCGCTCGCCGAGGTCGCCGGCGTCGAGCTGCGGGCGTTGCCGAATTTCGGCGGCCGCACCGAACGCGCCATCAGCGCGGACATCCTGACCTCGCACGGCGTCGAGCCCACCGAGGAGAACGTGCGCAGGCTCTGGCTCGCGCTGATCGCGGTCTCCGAGAGCCACGCCCCGACGCTGGCTTCGAGCGGCCGGGCGCTCCCGGGCGCGAAGGACGCCCTGAACGCCTTCGCGACGCATGGCGGCGTCGTCCAGACACTGGTCACCGGGAATCTGCCGGAGATCTCCGTGCACAAGCTGACCGCGTTCGACCTGCACGAGCACGTGGACTTCGAGATCGGCGGTTACGGCTCGCTCTCGGCGCACCGCCCCGATCTGGTGCCCGCCGCCGTCGGCCACGCTTCGGCGAAACACGGCACCGAATTCGCGCCGGCGTCGGTCGTCGTCATCGGCGACACCCCGGACGACGTGCGGGCCGCGCTCGACAACGGCGCCGTCGCGGTGGCCGTGGCGACCGGGCAGTTCAGCGCGGAGGAACTGGCCGACGCGGGCGCGCACACCGTGCTCGGAGACCTGTCCGACCTGGCAGCGGTACGTGCGGCCGTGCTCGGGGACGTTAACTAAGCTCGCTTCATGGCATACCCAGGCGGCAACGGCTGGCCGGAGCAGCAACCGCAACAGCCCTACCAGCAGCAACCCCCGCAGCAGGGCTACCCACCCCAGTATGCCCAGCAGCAGTACCAGGGTTACCAGCAATTCCCGCAGCAGACGTACCAGGGGTTCGCGCCGGAGCCGCCGAAGAAGGGCAACAAGGGGCTGTGGATCGGCCTCGGCGCGCTGGTCCTGGTGATCGCCGTGGGCGCCACACTTTTCTTCGTCCTGCGAGACGGCGAAGAGCCGCAGTCCCAGGCCGGGCCGCCGCCTTCCTCCGCGCCGGTGCCGCCGTCGTCTTCGGCGTCGAAGCCGCCGTCCTCGAGCAGTGGTGCCCCGAAGGACAACAAAGTGCCCTCGACGACGCCTGGCTGGCAGGGGATCCTGTCAGTGAAGGACAAAACCGCCTACGACCTGCCCCCGTCGGGCTGGGAGACCAAGCCGGGCCAGATCGTCGGCTACAACGAGGGCGAGTTCAAGATGGTCATCCACGAGGCGTCGACGTACAAACTCGGCGCCTGCCCGGATGCCCGCGGCTCGAACCGCGGTGTCGTCGGCTTCGCCACCGCGGACCAGATCCCGGTCGAGAACGCCGCCAGGGGCGCCGTCCGGCTCTGGATCCAGTCCGCCACCGGCAAGCCCGACGTCCCGATGCCCGCCATCACGCAGGTGCCGATCGCGAGCGGGTCGATCCAGGCGGTCAGCTCGACCGGGACGTTCACCCCGGCCGAAACCGAGGACTGCCGGGCGCCGAGCGTGAAGGTCACTTCGGCCGCGTTCAAGTCCGGCGATCAGACCATCTGCTTCGTCATGGCCATCGACCAGGGCACACCGGACGCGCTGCCCGAGGCGGACGTCCAGAAGATACTCGCGAGTTTGAGGCCGCAGCAGTGACCGGCCCCGGTGGGCGGATCGACGAACCTCGGCCGTGGTTCGTCGATCCGCTCACCGGGCAACCGCTCGAATCCGAAGCCGAGCAGACGAGGCCGCTCCCGGTCGTCCGGGACGCCGTCCCGCCGCGCCGCCGCTTCCGCATCAGGCCGACGCTGGGTGTCCTCGCGCTGGCCGTCGTCCTCGCCGTCGGCACGACGGCCACCTACCAGGCCAAGACCGCGCCTCCACCGCCGTCCGCCCACGATCTCGTCCTGTCCGACCCGGCGCCCGCCACGCGGATCCGGCCCGTGATCGCGGGCTGGCAACCGGTGGTGTCCGACGATCATCCGTTCGTCTACGACGTCCCGCCCGATTGGAAGATCGAAGAGCCCGACGTCGCCATCGGCTACGAGACTCCGGCCGGGGACCTCGTCACCCTGCAGGGGGTCGCGCGGTTCCGCCGCGCCTTCTGCCCCAGCACCGATCTCTCGGCACGCGCGACGGCGGGATTCACCACCATCGACGAGGGTGAAGTCGGCGGCCTCGCCCAAGCCGCCGAGGAAACGACGCTGCGCTGGGCCGAAGCGGCGTACGGACGCTCCCCGAAGGCGGAGATCGGCGAAACCGGTCCGGTGCCGCTCCTGGACGGCGAGACGACCGCCACCGCCGTGACCACCACCGTCGTCCCGGCCCCGGACGGCCCGTGCCCCGCCCCGTCGGTCGCGATCACCGCGATCGCCCTCCCCCTGCGCGCGCTGCCCGGATCAGGCCGCTACCACGTCCTCCTGGTACTGGCGGACCAGGAGATCCCCGGCGCGATAGCCAGGGGTGTCGTCCTCAAGATGGGTGAGAGCATCCGTCGCGAGTAGCACTCCCCTAAGGGAAAAATGGGTCCCGTGCCGGATGTGTCCGAGCACCTCCCGGACCTAATTTGGGTTCCATGCCAAAAGGGGGAAGCGGGACGGCCGCGCCGGGCCGGACGCACAAGATCGCCACGGTGCTGAGGCACCGGCTGCCTTTCACCAGCCTCGTCACGCTGACCATGCTCGCGCTCGCCTTGGCCACGGGCGCGCTCTGGTCCGCCGCCGAGGACCGCGCGGTGTACCCGTACATCGCGTATGGGCTGCCGTCACTCGAATCAGGCCGGTGGTGGACCTTGTTCACCGGACCGCTGTTCGCGGTCGTCCCGCTGTACTACCTGCCGATGGTGCTCAGCTTCGCGTTGTTCGCCGGGTTCGCGGAATGGCGGCTCGGCACCCGGCGGGCGATGGCCGTCGCCATCGGCGGCCAGTTCGTCAGTGTGCTCGTGGCGGTCCAGTTCCTGGCGCTGAGCCGCAACTCCGGCTGGGAATGGGCGGAACGGGTCGCGGGCAGCCTCGACGTCGGGTTCTCCGGCGGCGCGCTCGCCGCGGTCGCGGTCGCCAGCGCCACCCTGCGCCCGCCGTGGCGCCTGCGGTTGCGTGCCGGGCTGTGCGTCTACGCCGGGGTCGCGATCATCTTCGTCGGCACGCTCGCCGACCTCGTGCACTTCTTCGCCCTCGTCCTCGCCCTGCCGTTCGGCCGGAAGCTGCTCGGTGCCAAGGATTCCTCGCGTGAACGGCGGCCGAGCCTGCGCGAGTGGCGGTTCTACGTCGTGGCCGGTCTGCTGGTGCTGACGGTCGCCGAACTGGTGATGTCCTTCGTACCGGGCAACGGCCCCTTCGGTTCGTCCGAAGAGCTCTCGCTGTCCACCTGGGAAGTCGTCGTCCTGTGCCTGATCGTGGTGCCGATCATGAACGGCCTGCGCAAAGGCAGCCAGGTCGCCTGGTGGTGCGCGATGGTCCTGACCTCGTTCGTCATCCTCCAGGTGATGGTCTACGGCGGGGTGCTCACGCTGGCGGAGATCTTCGGTGAGGACGCCGGCGTGGTGGATCCGCCGCTGTTCTTCGTGGACAACCTGCTCTGGACGGTCGAATTCGCGCTGCTGGTCTCTTCGCGTGGCGCCTTCCGGGTGCCGTCGCGGCGGAAGTGCCGCCGTCTCGGCCGGATGGGCAACCCCGCGCTGGCCCGCACGCTGCTCAGCCGCCACGGCGGGAGCACGCTTTCGTGGATGACGACCTGGCCGCAGAACTCGTACTTCGTGGCCGCGGACGGCAAGTCCTACCTCGCCTACCGGCGGCACGCCGGGGTCGCCATCGCCCTCGGCGACCCGATCGCCCCGGACGGCGCCGCCGACCGGACGATCGCCGAGTTCATCACGATGTGCGAGAACACCGGTCTCGTGCCGTGCCTGTTCTCCGCCACCGGCGACACCACCGCCAAGACCGAAGAGCTCGGCTGGCAGCAGGTCCAGGTCGCCGAGGACACCCTGATCGAACTGGAAACGCTGGAGTTCCGCGGCAAGCGCTGGCAGGACGTGCGGACCGCGCTCAACCGGGCCAAGAAGGACGGCATCGAGTTCCGGCTCGTCCGGCTCGCCGACCAGCCGCGCGCGGTGATCTCGCAGGTCCGCGCGATCTCCGAGGAGTGGATCAGCGACAAGGGCATGCCGGAAATGGGCTTCACCCTCGGCGGCGTCGACGAGGCGATGGATCCCGAGACCCGCGTGGGTCTCGCGGTCGACGCCGACGGCGTGGTCCACGGCGTGACATCGTGGCTGCCGGTCCACACCGGCGCGGGCGCGATCGGCGGCTGGACACTCGACGTCATGCGCAAACGCGCCGACGGATTCCGCCCGTCGATGGAGTTCCTGATCGCGTCGTCGTGCCTGGCCTTCCGCGAGGAAGGCGCGAAGTTCGTCTCGCTGTCCGGCGCCCCGCTGGCGAGTTCCGGCGAACCCGCGCACGCCGTCGAGCGGGTACTGGACGCGCTCGGCACGATGATGGAGCCGTTCTACGGCTTCCGTTCGCTGCACGCGTTCAAGGCGAAGTTCCAGCCGCGCCACGTGCCGCTGTACCTCGCGTTCCGCGACGAAGCGGACCTGCCGCGGATCGGGATCGCGCTCGGGCGGGCGTATCTGCCGAACACCGGGCTGCTGCGGCTGGCGAAACTCGCGCGATCGGGCAAGAAACCTCAGCGCCTGTTGGTGAACCCGCGTCCACGATCGACGTCGGCAGGGCGTGGGCTGGTAGCCCACGTCGCGGTGGGCGAACAGGGCGCCCTGCCACCGCGATAGTGGAGCCTACGGCCGGCGCGGGTTCGTCGGCCTCAGCGCAGGGTCGAAGGCGGCGGCGTGATGGTCTTGCGGTCGGCCTCCGGGACACCCCGATAGGTCTTGAGGATCTTCAGGATCAGCTCGCGGTCCGCACCGCCCGGCGCGTCCTGGCCCGAATAGACTGCCAGGGCCGCCGAGGCGTCGCCCAGTTCCGGCGCGATCACGCCGACCAGGGCGCGCTGGGCGCCACACGGTCCCGGCGGGGTGACGACCTCCGCGAGGACGATGCTCGCGGGGACTTTCTTGCCGGTACCGAGGGTGAACTCGGTCGTCTGGGGCGGTTCAGGGGTGATCTTGGCGGTCAGCGGACCGTTCTCCGGGTTGTAGGCGCTGACGGCGAGATCGTCGACCGCCTTCTTCGCCGCGGCGGCTGGATCGGCGAGCTTGATGTTGGCCACGCCGGCGCCGCCGATCCTGCTTCGCTTCTCTTGCGGGCAGTAACCCTCGCCGACGAAGGCGCTGGCGACCATGGTGATGCCCGGGACCTGGGTGCCCTTCTCCCAGCCGTGGATCGTGCCGGGTTTCGGCGTCCAGTTCGGCGGGACGTCGTAGGCGTAGACGCCGTCCTTCCCGGCCACCGACTGCCAGCCTTCGGTCACCGGCGGCGCGACGACCCGAGGCGAAGGCGTGTAGACGACCGGGGCCCGGGTGGTCGGCGCGCTGCTGTCCGAGGACCTGTCGCTGTTGTTCGCGAGGGCGGCGACCGTGATGACGCCGAGCGTCGCGAAGAAGCCGTACATGGCCCTTCGCCCGCTCCGCGACATCGGCCGCTTCGCGGGCTTCTCCGGCTCCGGTTCAGGAGCCGGGGTCTCGGGAGCGGGCGTGTAGCCGGACGAGTCCGAGGGCTGATAGCCCCCGAACCCGTCCAGCGCCGCGTTGTCCTCGTAGCCTGGGGAATCCCGGCGCTTCTTGCCGAACATTAGGAACGGACGAGCTTGACCAGGTGCTCCACGACGGCGTCGACGGCGATCTCCTCGCGGTCGCCGGTGCGGCGGTCCTTGACCTCGACGACGCCGTTCGCCAGGCCGCGCCCGACGACGAGGATCGTCGGCACACCGACGAGTTCGGCGTCCGCGAACTTCACGCCGGGGGTGGCCTTGCGGTCGTCGAGGACGACCTCGATACCGGCGGCGTCCAGTTCGGCGGCGAGCTTCTCCGCGCCCGCGGCGACCGTTTCGTCCTTGCCCGCGATGACGACGTGCACGTCGAACGGCGAGACCTCGCGCGGCCAGACGATGCCGAGGTCGTCGTGGTTCTGCTCGGCGAGCACGCCGACCAGCCGCGAGACGCCGACGCCGTACGAACCCATGGTGATGCGGATGGGCTTGGAGTCCGGGCCCAGCGCGTCGAGTTCGAACGCGTCCGCGTACTTGCGGCCCAGCTGGAAGATGTGCCCGATCTCGATACCGCGCGCGGCGACCAGGGTGCCCTTGCCGTCGGGCGACGCGTCGCCCTCGCGGACCTCGGCGGCCTCGATGGTGCCGTCACCGGTGAAGTCGCGGCCCGCGACCAGGTCGACCACGTGGTGGTCGCGTTCGTCGGCGCCGGTGACCCAAGAGGTGCCGTCGACGACGCGCGGGTCGAGCAGGTAGCGGACGCCGTTGTCCTTCAGCGCCTTCGGGCCGATGTAGCCCTTGACGAGGAAGGGGTTCTTGGCGAAGTCGGCCTCTTCGAGCAGCTCGAACTCGGCGGGCTCGAGCGACGCTTCGAGCCGCTTCGTGTCGACCTCGCGGTCGCCGGGGAGGCCGATGGCCAGCAGCTCCCACTCCTTCGCGCCCGGCTGGCGGGTCTTCACCAGGACGTTCTTGAGCGTGTCCGCGGCGGTGAAGGTGCGGCCGAGGTCGGCGTTGTTGAGGAACGTGACCAGCGACTCGATGGTCGGGGTGTCCGGCGTGTGGTGGACCTTCGCCTCGGGCAAGCCCTCGATCGGCTTCGCCTCGGGAGCGGGCGTGGTGACCGCTTCGACGTTGGCCGCGTACCCCGATTCGGTGCTGCGGACGTAGGTGTCCTCGCCCGTCTCGGCGACGGCGAGGAACTCTTCGGAGGCCGAGCCGCCCATCGCGCCGGAGGTCGCCTTCACGACGACGTACTCGATGCCGAGGCGGTCGAACAGCTTCGTGTACGCCTGGCGGTGCAGCTCGTACGACTTGGTCAAGCCCTCGTCGTCGAGGTCGAAGGAGTAGGAGTCCTTCATGACGAACTCGCGGCCGCGCAGGATGCCGGCGCGGGGGCGTGCCTCGTCGCGGTACTTCGTCTGGATTTGGTACAGGACGACCGGGTAATCCTTGTACGAGCTGTATTCACCCTTCACCGTGAGCGCGAAGAGCTCTTCGTGCGTCGGGCCGAGGAGGTAGTCGGCGCCCTTGCGGTCCTTGAGGCGGAACAACGCGTCGCCGTACTCGGTCCAACGGCCGGTGGCCTCGTAAGGCTCCTTCGGCAGCAGCGCGGGGAACTGGATCTCCTGCGCGCCGATGGCGTTCATCTCTTCGCGGACGACGTTCTCGATACGGCGCAGCACCCGCAGGCCCAGCGGCAGCCAGGAGTAGCCGCCCGGGGCCACCCGGCGGACGTAGCCGGCGCGTACCAGGAGCCGGTGGCTCGGTACCTCGGCGTCCGCCGGATCCTCACGCAGGGTGCGAAGGAACAACGACGACATCCTGGTGATCACTTCTGGGCTCCTCGCTGGAATTACGTGCTGAGACGTTCTGCGCAGCGTAGTCACCCCGCCCGGGGACGGTTCAACCGGTTATCGCGGGCGCCCGGTTTTGTCGGTGGGCGCCGCTAACGTGCCGCAATGGGTATCGAACTGGGCATGATCACGATCGACTGCGCGGATCCGCGCGGGCTCGCGGAGTTCTGGACGAAGGCGCTCGGGGTCGAGGTGGATCAGGACCACGACGGCGAGTTCCTGATCCTGCACGCCAAGAAGGAGAACGGGCCGGTGTTCGCCTTCCAGCGCGTGCCGGAGGAGCGGGCGGGCAAGAACCGGGTCCACATGGACTTCGGTACCGAAGACATGGAGAAGGAGGTGGAACGTCTGGTCGGGCTGGGCGCGAAGAAGCTGGACAGACACGAGATGCCGGGCTTCGCCTGGACGGTGCTGGCCGATCCCGTCGGCAACGAGTTCTGCGTCGCGGCCCACGGAGGGTGACGCCGGTCGCGACGGTCAGAATGGCGGCATGACGGAGCGAGCCATCCTGCCCTGGTCCGACATCGAGCTGCCCGAGGGCCTGAGCGCGCGGCTCTACGATGGCAGGGGTCCGCTGCCGGACGAGGGCCTCGATGACGTCGAGGTCTACGTGCTGCCGTACGACGCCGGTGCCGAGCCGATGAAGCTGCTCTCCCGGCTTCCGTCGCTGAAGCTCGTGCAGTCGTTGTCGGCCGGGGTCGAGAAGCTGATCCCGCTGGTGCCGGCGGGGGTACGGCTGGCCAACGGCCGCGGCCTGCACGACCTCAGCGTGGCCGAACACGCGCTGGCGCTGATCCACGCGTCGCAGCGGGATCTGCCACGCTGGTTCGCGCAGCAGGCGACGGCGTCGTGGGAGCGCGAGCACACGCGTTCGCTGGCCGACAGCCGGGTGCTGCTGGTCGGCCACGGCTCGATCGGCCAGGCCATCGAGCGGCAACTGGTCGCCGCCGAAGCGATCGTGACCAGGGTGGCGAGCACGGCCCGGCCCGCGGAACGCGTGCACGGTGTGGCCGAACTGCCGGAACTGCTGCCGTCCGCCGACATCGTGGTCCTGATCCTGCCCGAAACGCCCGCGACCATGGGCCTGTTCGGTGCCGCGGAACTCGCCGCGCTGCCGGACGACGCCCTGGTGGTGAACGTCGGGCGGGGCTCGGCGATCGACACCGCGGCGCTCACGGCCGAGGCCATCTCCGGGCGGCTGCGTGCTGCGATGGACGTCGTCGATCCGGAACCGCTGCCCGCCGGGCATCCACTGTGGACCGCGCCGGGAGTGATCATCACGCCGCATATCGCGGGCGGGTCGGCGTCGTTCTACCCGCGCGCGAAGCGGCTGGTCGCCGAGCAGTTGCGCCGGTACGCCGCCGGCGAGGAGCCGCTGAACCTCGTGAACGGTAAGGACGGTTAGAACCGTCCTAGCCACTCACGAGCCGCCGCGTCCGACCGACCAGAGGTGCTGCCCCCGCGTACCCCACGCACGTGAAGCACAGGCCCTCCACAAGCCTTGTGGCCAGGTCAGCGCTACGGGCACCGCAGCGTGGCCGGTCCGGGTGGTCGTGAGTGGCGATTCGGGTTCTGATCCGAATCGCCACTCACGGCCACCGGCACCAACCGCTCACGAACCGAGGCGCTACTGCCAGTGCGTCCGGTAAGCGAGCCAGCCCCGCATGGCCGCCGCGAGACGGCGCTGCGCCGCGCGGACACCCGTCGTCGCGGGCGGTTCCGGTAGCCGGGAAGCTCGTTCGGCGTGCCCGGCCAGGGCGACACCGAACGCGGTGACCGCCCAGACCGGGACACCGGCCAGCACGGGGCGCCGCCGGAGCAGACGGTCGACGTCGGCGGGCTCGTGCCCGGCGTCGAGCAGGTACGGGACGAGCGCGACCAGATCGAGCCAGCCCGCGCCCCGCGCCGGGTAGCGCCAGTTGGTGACCAGCACCCTGCCCGGCCCGGTCCGCACCAGGTATTCGGGCTGGATGTCGTTGTGCAGCAACGTGTCCCCTGCCGACCAGGGATGCCAGGACGTCTCCAGCTGGACGAGCCGGTCGAGGTTGCGGACGGCCCAGCCGTCGAGGTCGTCCGGCGGTTCCTTCGCCAGTTCGTGCCAGCCGCGCAGGAGCGGGCCGAGATCGTCGAGGGCGTCCGGGACGTCGGGCAGCGGGCACGGCGTGAGCGTGCGCCCGAGCGCGCCGAAGGTGGCCAGCACCGCGGAGAGGTCCGGCGATCCGGGGCGCAGGTTCGGCCTGGTGCCGTCGAAGTCGGCGAACGCCAGCACCAGCCACTCACCATCCACAAAGGACAGAAGCTTCGGCGTGGGCGCCTCCGGGGGAAGCCGTCGCGCGATCGCGGCCTCCGTCCGGTAACCGCCCGCGCGCGGGCTGTCCGCCGGGATCGCCTTCAGGAAGACCCAGTGATGACCGCGGTCGAGTTCGAGCCGCGCGGCGACACCGCCGTCGAACTCCGGGGTCTGCCACAACGAGCGACGGACCACCGACCCGAGCTCACGCTCCACGGCGTCACGCGTCGCCGACGGCAGATCATGCCAGCCGAGGCGTGCGGAAACCGGCAACGCCCTACCACCCCCAGCGATCTCTCCGAGAAGATCGACTGTACCGAAATCCGCCCTTTCGGGTGACAACCGGTCAGGTCGGAACGGGCTTCACGTACCCGGCCCAGCGTTGGAACTCGCTGAACCCGACACGCTCGTAGACACCGAGGGCACGATGAGTGTTGTCCTGGTCGACGTTGAGCGAAGCCCGCTGGAAGCCCTTGGCCTTGGCCTGGGTGAGCGTGTGCCCGAGCAGTGCGCCCGCGATCCCGCGCCCGCGAAGGCTCGCGTCGGTCGCGACGTGGCTGACGTACAGATCCTTCACGCCGGTGGCGGCCGTATCGGAGGCGAAGTGGGCGCTCAGCACCATCGCGACCACCCGGTCCCTCTCCGGGCTCAGCAGCAGGAACGACAGGTCCGGCTGGAAGTCCTTCGCGCCGACGATCAGATGCCGCCACGCTTCCGGGGACTGCTCCGTGCTCCCCCAGTGGTTCGCGAAGGTCTCGTTACGGGACCGCAGCGTGAGGGCCTCGTACTTCTGCTCGTACGCGACGAGCGGGAACTCTTCGGGCAGCGGTTTGACCGGCGGGATCGAGCCGAGGTCCGCCCGCATGTCGACGAACCACCGGGCGTGCTCGTACCCGGCGTCCACGAGTACCTCGGAGAGCCAGCGCTGTTTGGTGTTGGCCGCGGCGTGCAGTTCCAGCGGCACGTCCGGGTGGGACGTCGCGTGGAGCTTCTTGCCCGCCTCCTCGAACCAGCCGGTGAGGCGCGCGGCGATCGCGGCGTCGCGGTACGCGGGGTGGACGAGGGTCTCGACCCGCATCATGTGCACCGGGTCCGCCGCGTCACGTTTCCGGAGCAGACCGTAGGCGACCAGGGTGTCGCCATCCCAGGCACTGGTGGACGCCGTCGGCAGGTCGACGGTCGGCGTACCGATCTCTTCGGCGAGATCCTCCGCGCTGTAGTGCTCCTCGATCGGCTCGGCACGCTCCGCCTCGGCGAAGGTCTCGGCCAGTCGCGGCATGTCGTCCATGGTCAGCGGGCGCCAGGTCAGGCTCATGCGGACGAGGCTAAGCCCGCGCCTCGGGGTGACGCACTCCATTTAGTTACGCTTCCGTGGTGCTCGTGCTCCTGCCCCCTTCCGAGACCAAGGCCGCCGGCGGCACCGGCGCGCCGCTGGACCTCGACGCGTTGTCGTTCCCGGAGTTGAACCCGACCCGGGCGAAGCTGGCCGACGCGCTGACCGAACTGGCCGTCGACGTCCCGGCCAGTGTCGCCGCGCTCGGCATCACGCCGCGGCAGGCCGAGGAGGTCGCCCGCAACGCCGAGCTGTGGACCTCGCCCACGATGCCCGCGTTGCGCCGCTACACCGGGGTCCTCTACGACGCGCTCGACGTGAAGTCGTTCACCAGGGCGACGCTGGCGAAGGCCGAGAAGCGCCTCGCCGTCGCTTCGGCGCTGTTCGGGGTGGTCGCGGCGACCGACCCGATCCCCGCGTACCGGCTTTCGGGTGGCAACGCGTTGCCGTCACTCGGCACGGTCCGCAGCGTGTGGAAGCCAGTCCTCGAACCGGCGCTCCAAGGTGTCGAAGGGCTCGTCGTCGACCTGCGCTCCGGGACCTACTCGGCGCTGGCGAAGCTCCGCCCGGACGCGGTGACCGTGCGCGTCGTGACCGAGGACGCGAAGGGCAACCGGACCACGGTGAGCCACTTCAACAAGGCGTACAAGGGGCGACTGGCCGCGGAGCTGGTGAAGTCGCGCGGCGAACCGTCCACTGTGGAGCAGCTGATGCGGGTCCTGACGAAGGCGGGCCTCGACGTCGAGCGCACCGGGGACCACAGTATCGAACTGCTCACCGGCGACGGGGCGCATTAGTTCCGTACCCCTACGGGCTCCTTCCTCGGTTGTTCCGCCAGGCGCGGATGCGGAAAGTGATTTCCAGCCACCTGGAAAGGAACCACCGTGAACAGAAGACAACTGCTACTGGGGATCGCCACCGCCACCCTCGGCTGCCTCTCGGTCCTCCTGCCCGCTCCGGCGGCCGCCGCGAACCTGCCCGCCGTCACCCCGACGGATCAAGCGGTCGTCCCCGGTGGACTGCACACGAACTCCATCGGCGGCACCCCCGCCTCGGTCCGGGACTACCCGTTCATCATCGCGGGCCTGCGCGAAGGCGGGACACGGCCGCAGGGCCAGACATGCACCGGATCGGTCGTCGCGCCGCGCAAGATCCTGATCGCCGCGCACTGCAAGGACGCGGCGGGCGAGAAGTCCTTCCTTTACGGGCTGGACGACCTCAACGCCGGTGGCGGGACGCGGATCGGCGTCGTCAGCTACGAGAAGCACCCGAAGTACGTCAACTTCGACCAGGGTTACGACGTCGCGGTGGTCACCACGGACGCCGACATCCCGGTGCCCGGCGGCCAGTACGCGAAGGTCGCGACGTCGGCCGACACGGACCTGAACCAGCCGGGCAAGTCCGGGCTGGGACTCGGTTACGGCAAGAAGGACCACAACGACGACACCCGCAACGTCGAACTGCACAAGTTCACGCTGCCGATCGTCCAGGGCAGCAACTGCAACGGCGTCGGCGCGGGCTTCAAAGACGCCACGATGATCTGCAGCGGCTACAGCGACGGCCGCGTCACGATCCTGCCCGGCGACAGCGGCGGGCCGCTGATCGTGGACGGCAAGGTCGTCGGTGTGGCGTCCTGGAGCCGCAGCGATTTCAAGTGGTACAGCGTGTACGGCAGGCTCAACAACGAAATGGGCGACTGGGTCAAGCAGCAGATCGGCGAGCCGCAGAACCCGGAGACGTTCTCGCTCGGGGTGACGCCGTCGGCGCTCAAGGTCGAGCCCGGCAAGTACGTTTCGGCCACGGTGACCAGCAAGCCCGGCAAGAACGGCGCGGAGAAGGTCGATCTCAGTGCTTCGGGACTTCCCGATGGCGCGACGGCGACGTTCCAGCCCTCGTCCATCACGTCGGGTGAGTCGGCGAAGGTGAGCATCGAGGTTCCCGCCGGTACGGCCGAAAAGGACTACGCGGTCACGATCTCGGGCAAGGGCACCATCGACACCGCGACCACGAACCTGACGCTGACCGTCGGCGACGGCGCGCCCCAACCCGGCGAACTCAAGGTGGGCCTGAGCCCCACCAGCGGGACCTCGCAGCCCGGCTTCTTCAGCAACGTCACGGTTTCCGCCACCGGCGGCACGGGCGCGATCACGTTGTCGGCGTCCGGGCAGGGTCTGCCGTTCGCGCCGTTCTTCAGCCCGAAGACGATCTCGAGTGGCGGCAGTTCGACCATGCAGGTGGTCGCGCCGTTCCAGCGCGGCACGTACCCGGTGACCGTCACCGCGACGGACTCGGCGGGCAAGACCGCCACGGCGACCTACACCCTCACGGTCCAATAAGCGAATGCGCGTGAAGGCCCCGAGCTTCTCCGCGCTGGCCCAGCTGCCGGACCTCTGGGTCGGCGAGCTGAAGGCGCTGATCTTCNCTCGCGAACGCGGGCTTCGCGGTGATGACCGGCGGCGGCGCGCTTGCCAGCACCGCCATCGCGGCATTGTGCCCGGGGATACCGGAGACACCGCCGCCCCGAACGGCACCCGCACCGCAGAGCAGCACCCGCTCGTGCGCGGTCTCGACGCCCCAGCGACCCACCTGAGCGGCATCCGCCGCGTAAGGCCACGACAGATCGCGATGGAAGATGTGTCCTGCGGGCAGCCCCAGCTCGGCTTCGAGGTCCAGCGGCGTCTTCGCCTCGACGCACGACCCGCCGTCCGGCGAACGCAGCACACAGTCCTCGATCGGCTCGGCCAGCACACTGTCCAAAGAGGACAAGGTCGCACGCAACGCCTCCTCTCGCGCGGTGTCGTTTCGCCCCTCGAACAGCCGCGCGGGCATGTGCAGGCCGAACAACGTCAGCGTCTGCACCCCGGCCGCCTGTTCGGCCGGGCCGAGGATCGACGGGTCGGTCAGCGAGTGACAGTAGATCTCGCACGGTGGCAGCGACGGGATCCGGCCCGCCGCGGCCTCCGCGTAGGCCGTCGCCAACTGTTCGTAGCCCTCGTTGACGTGGAACGTCCCGCCGAAGGCCTCCCGCGGATCGACACTCGCATCGCGCAGCCTCGGCAACCGTGACAGCACCATGTTCACCTTGAGCTGTGCGCCTTCCGGCGCCTCCGGCGGCTCCTCCCCCAGCAATCGCGCGAGTGTCGCCGGCGCGACGTTCGACAGCACGTGCCCGCCGCGCACGGCGTATTCGTCGTCGCCGAGCCTGTAACGCACCGACCCGCCGGGATCGACGGACAGCACCTCGGCCCCGGTCACCAGCCGCGCCCCGGCCGTCCGCGCGGCCGACGCGAGCGCCCCGGTCACCGCGCCCATCCCGCCCACCGGCACGTCCCAGTCGCCGGTCTGGTTCCCGATCACGTGGTAGAGCAGGCAAAGGTTCTGCCGGAAGTCACCGGCTCCGGCGAAAGTGCCGATCAGCGCGTCGGTCAGGACGACGCCGCGGACGGTGTCGTCGCCGAACATCCCGGTGAGCGTTTCCGAGATCGGCCGTTCGAACAGCGCGTCCCACGCCTCCGGCTCGATGCCCGAACGCAGTTCCTCCCTGGACACCAGCGGTTCGGTCAGGGTGGGGAACGTCCGTTCCGCGGCCTGGGCCGTCATCGCGTAGAACCGCCGCCACGCCTCGAAGTCCTTTGTGGACCCGGTGAGCGCGGAGAACGACGCCGTCGTCCGGCCGTCGTCGCCCGTGTCGACAAGGAGACCACCGTCGCCGACGGGCGTGTACGACGACATCCGTCGCCGCCGGAGATCGAGGCCCAGTCCGAGATCCGCGATGATCTTGCGTGGCAAGAGGCTCACCAGGTACGAGTACCGCGACAGCCGCACGTCGACGCCGGGAAAGGCCCGGAACGACACCGCCGCCCCGCCGACCTCGTCGCGCCGTTCCAGCACCAGCACCGAGCGGCCGGCCCTGGCCAGGTAGGCCGCCGCCACCAGGCCGTTGTGCCCGCCACCGACGATCACGGCGTCGTAGGACTCCATGCAAAGCCTCCCAGCGAAAACGACAGTGCGCCGCGGTCATCGTGACCGCGGCGCACCGCCGTTCGCAAGGACTCAGAAGGTGATGGAGAAGCCTTCGATCGTCCCGCTGTCGAACCGGTAGACGTCACGGACCCGCAGCTTCCAGGTCCCGTTCGCCGGTTCGGACGAGGCGTTCACCGTGTAGGACGTGTGCACGCCGCCCGCCTCGCCGATCCCTCCCGCCTGCTTGAGGCCGAACACCGCGCCGCTCGGCCCGATCAGGTCTATCGCCAGGTCACCGGTGTAGGTGTGCGCGATGTCGACCTTGACGGGCAGCGTCGCCGACGCCTTGCCCTCGCAGCCTTCCTGCGTCACCGAACTGGTCACCGCGTCACCCGCGTCCGGAATGGACACCGGTGTCGTGTTGGATTTGGCCCCGCACGTCGGCGTGGGGCCACCGCCGCCGATGAACGACACGTTCAGCAGCTTGTTGACCGTGCCGGACGGCAGTCCCTTGAGCACGCCGTCGGAGGCGTTGTTCACCAGCGCGTCCCGCGTCTGCTGCGCGGTGGCACCGGAATTCGCGGCGAGGTACAGCGCCGCCGCCCCGGCCACGTGCGGGGTGGCCATCGACGTCCCGCTCATGTTCGCCGAGCCACCGTTGGACGTGGACAGCGACGTGATGTTGCTGCCAGGGGCGAAGATGTCCACGCACGAACTGTGGTTGGAGAACGAGGACTTGTTGTCGCTGCTGTCCGAGGCGCCGACCGTGATCGCCTCGGGGATGCGGGCGGGGCTGACGTTGCAGGCGTTCTGGTTCTCGTTGCCCGCCGCCACCACGTAGACGAAGCCCGCCGCGATGGACTTCTTGATGACGTCGTCGCCGAGCCCGACCTGGTCCATCCGCAGGCTCAGGTTCGCCACCGCCGGTTTGGTGCCGTTCGCGGTGATCCATTCGGCCGCGTCGACGATGGCGGAGTCCGGGCCGTTGCCCGAACAGTCGTTGCCCAGCACCTTCAGCCCGACCAGCTTGACCTTCTTGGCCACGCCGTAGGTCTTGCTGCCAATGGTGCCCGCGGTGTGACTGCCGTGCCCGTTGCAGTCCTTTCCGTTGCCGCCCACGAAGTCCTTGCCGATGGACGCGCGCCCCTCGTACTCCGGGTTCTCCGGATTGATCCCGGTGTCGAGGTCGTACGCGGTGACGCCCTCGCCCGTGTTCGGGTACGTGAAGCTCTTGTCCAGCGGCAGGTTCTTCTGGTCGACCCGGTCGAGGCCCCAGGTCGGGTTGGTCTGCGTGCCGACGGCACGCGCGGTCCCGTCCTGATAGACCGCCTTGACCGCCGGGTCGGCCGCGAGCCGCCGGGCCTGTCTCTCGGACATGCCCTTGACCGAGAACCCGCGGAGCACGTTCTTGTACGCCGACCGGACCTCGCCGCCGTAGCGGCCGGTCAGCGCGGCCGAGGACTGCTCGACCGCCATGGTGCCGACATCGTGGAGCTCCACGATGTACTGATCTCCGTAGTGCTGCTTCGCCTGCACGACAACGCCTTCCGCCTCCGCGGCGAGGGCGTTGCCCGCGGCGAGCGCGGCCAGCGCGGTGGCCGCGACGGCCACCACACCGGCCCGCACGCCGCGCCGCATCAGAGTCCCGCCACGTTCAGCAGCTTGTTGGTCGAACCGGAGCCCGGGCTCGTCACGACACCGTTGGTGGCGGCGTTGGCGAGACCGGAGGCGACGGCGGCGGGAGTGGCCGACGGGTTCGAGGTCAGGTAGATCGCGGCCGCGCCGGCGACATGCGGCGTCGCCATCGAGGTACCGCTCATCTGCTGGGTGCCGCCACCGTTGCGCAGCGACGTGATGCTGGTGCCCGGCGCGAAGATGTCGGTGCAGCTGCCGTAGTTCGAGAACGAGGACCGGCGGTCGTCGCTCTGGGTGGCGTTGACGGTGATGGCCTCGCGGACGCGGGCCGGACTGGTGGAGCAGGCGTCCGTGTTGGAATTGCCGGAGGCCACCGTGTTGGTGATACCCGCGGAAACGGCGCGGCGCACGGCGGCGTCGACACCGGAGTCGGCCGGGCCACCGAGGCTCATCGTGAGCACCGACGGGCCCTTGGCGTTCTTCACGACCCAGTCGATCCCGCTGATGATCTGCGAGTACTGGCCGCTGCCCTGGCAGTTCAGCACGCGGACCGAGACGATCTTGGCGCCCTTGGCGACGCCGTAGGTGGCGCTGCCGACGGTACCGGCGACGTGCGTGCCGTGGCCCTGGCAGTCGCGGGCGTCGCTGTCGTTGTCGATGAAGTCGTACCCGCTGGTCGCGCGGCCGCCGAATTCGGTCTGGCGGTAGTCGACACCGGTGTCGAGGACGTAGACGGTCGCCCCGGATCCGGTGTTCGGGTAGGTGTACTTCTTGTCCAGCGGCAGGTTCTTCTGGTCGATCCGGTCCAGGCCCCAGGTCGGGTTGGTCTGGGTGCCGGTCATATGCGCGACCGCGTCCTGCTGGACGAAGTCGACGTTCGGGTCGGCGGCGAGCCGTTTCGCCTGCGCCTCGGTCATCTTCACCGAGAAACCGTTGAGCGCGGCGGTGTAGGTCGCCTTCACCTGGCCGCCGTACTTGGCCGCGAGGCCGGCGTCGCCGCTCTTGAGCGAGACGATGTACCCGTCCGTGACGGCTCCCGGCACACCGGCGCCGCGGATCTGCCCCTCGGCGGCCGCGGCCGGTCCGGCGAAGGCCACGGTGGCCGCCGCACAGGCCCCGGCGAGCACCGCACCCGCGATCCGGTGACGTCGAAGTTCTCCACGCATTTCCTGAGCTCCGTTCACTCGAACAGGTGGTTCGCACCGGCGGGGATCCACGCCGGTGCCGTGACGTGCCGTCACGCATGAATCACTTTCGGGTGGCGGGACCTGCGCGAACAAGCGAGGCAACAGTCCGTAGGACTACGTATCTAATAGGCGAACTCCCCCTGCCCTACGAAAGTTCTGTGACGGTCCGAGTGGGTTCCGTGATCACTAAGCAGGCGCTTAAGCTGCGTTCACTCGAACGGTGTGGTTCGTGAAGCGGGGGTGACCCGGCAATGGTGATCGGTGGCTGCCGACGCACGACGAGCTCGCCCGTGCTCGTCGGCCGTGAGGCGGAACTACGCGAACTCCTCGACGGCGCGATGCGCTCGCCGTCGGTGATCATGCTCGAAGGCGAAGCGGGGGTGGGCAAGACTCGGCTCGCCGCCGAACTGCTGGCCTGCCCCGAACTGGCCGGACGGCCGGTCCTCACCGGAACCTGCCAGCCGCTGCGCGAGCCCTTCCCGTACGGCGTGGTCTTCGACGCGCTGAAGGACATCCACCCGGCACGCGACCTCAACCCCGTGACCGGCGTCCTCGCGCCCTATCTGCCGGAACTCGCGGCCTTCCTGCCGGAGCCGCCGCCCCGGCTCGGAGATCCGAGGGCCGAACGGCACCGGCTCTTCCGCGCCGTCCGGGAACTGCTCGGCTCGCTGGGCCCGCACGTCCTCCTCGTCGAAGACCTCCAGTGGGCGGACGACGGATCCCGCCGCCTGCTGCGGTTCCTGATGACCGACCCGCCCGCGGGCCTGACCCTCCTGCTCACGTACCGGCGCGAAGAGACGCCCGGCGGTATCCCGCTCGGCAGCGCCTATCGGCCGGTGCCCGGCACCGCGCACGCGCTCGTCACACTCCGGCCGTTGGACCGCGACGGCGTCCAGGCGCTGGTTTCGGCGCTGCTCGGCGGAGCGAACGTGTCCGCCGAGTTCGCCGCGCGGCTGCACGAGCGGACCGCGGGGATCCCGTTCGTGGTCGAGGAGATCGTGCACGCGATCGGCGGCGTCGAGGGAGCGGTGCACGCCGACGGCGCGACCGCACGGCATCTGCTCGACACGGTCGAAGTCCCGGCGCTGCTGCGGGAAGCGACGGTCGAACACCTCGTCGCGCTGCCACCGGCCGCCCGGCGGATCGCCGAAGCCGCCGCGGTCCTCGCCACACCGTCCACTTCGGACCTGCTGACCGCGGCGGCCGCGCTCACCCCCGAGCGTGCCCGCCGCGCGCTCGTCCTCGCGCTCGAACGCAACGTCCTGGTGGAAACCGGTGAAGGTACCTACGGCTTCCGGCACGCGTTCGCCCAGCGGGCCGCGTACCGCACCATCCCCGGCCCCGATCGCCAGGAACTGCACCGGCGGGCCGCGCGGCTGCTGCGCGACCGCCTCCCGCAATCCCTGGTACGGCTGGCCGAGCATTGCCGCAAGGCGGGTGACCGGGCCGGCGCCCTGAAATACGGCGAAGCGGCCGCGGACCAGGCGTCCGCGGTCGGTGATCTCGCGACCGCGACGGATCTGCTCCGTACCCTGCTCGACGAACCGGGACTGCAACCGTCCGATGTGGACAGGCTGGCGGTCAAGTTCAGTTCGGTGGCGTGCAACGGCCTCGCGCAGACCGAGGTCGTCCCGGCGCTGGAGCGGTTGCTCACCGACGGCAGGCTGTCCGGACGCCTGAGCGGCGAGGTCCGGCTGGGGCTCGGGCTCCTGCTGGTGCGCCAGGCAGGCGGGCTGGAGGCCGCGAGGACCGAGATCGAGATCGCCGTCAACGACCTCGCCGACCGGCCCGACCTGGCCGGACGCGGGATGGGCGTCCTCGCGCAGCCGTGGGTCGGCGCGACCCCGCTGCGGGAGCACCGGCGCTGGATGGACCGGGTGGACGGGCTCATCGAGCGGGCCACCGACCGGCGGCTGAAGATCATCCTGCTGGCCAACAACGCGGCGTCGCGGCTGCACATCGGGGACGCCCGCGGCTGGGACATGCTGGACCGGGCGCCCACCAGCGTCGGTTCCGCCGACGAACAGCGGCATCTGGCGCGGCTGCACTGCAACAGCGCCGACGCGTGCGCCTGGACGGGCCATCATCGGCGGGCCAGAAGCCTGTTGCACAGCGGGATGCAGCTGGCCGCCGACTGCGGGGCGCCGTACGTCGTCAGCACCGCCCGCGCGACGGCCGTCCACACCGACTGGCTCACCGGGAACTGGGACGGCCTCGCCGAACGGGCCCGCGCGCTGATCGACGAGTACCGCGACCTCCTGCCGGTGACCAGCGAACTGTGCCTGGTCCTCGGCCTGCTCGCCGCCGCGCGCGGCGAATGGGACGAGGCCGCCGCCCGGTTCGCCGGCACCGCGGCGGACCAGCCGGAGAACGCGTTCACGCCGGTCGCGATCGCCGCGCACGCCGGGATGGCGGGCATGCTGCTCGCGCAGGATCTCGGCGAGGCCGCCGTCGCGCAGGCCGACAAGGGACTGGAACTCCTGCGCGCCAAGGGTGTCTGGGCCTGGGGCGCCGATCTGCTGATGGCCTCCGTCGACGCGTACTGCGCCACCGGACGGGACGCCGAAGCGCACGCGCTGACCGACGAGTTCGAACGCGAGATCGGCGATCTCGACGCGCCGTCGACCCGGGCGGCGCTGGCCGCGAACCGCGGCCTGATCGCGGCGTCCCGGGGCGAGCACACGGAGGCGATCGAGGCCTTCGAGCAGGCTCGGACCCGGTTCGAGGCCCTCCCCGCGCCGTATCACGCGGCCCTGATCGCCGAACGCGCCGCGCGCTGCCGTCTGGCCCGCGACGAGGACGTCGCCGAAACCTTCGCGGCGCTCGCGGAGACCTTCGACCACCTCGGCGCCACCCGCGACGCCGCGCGCTGCCGCCACGCCTTCCGGTCCACCGGCGCGGTGGCCCCGTCGCGGCGCGGCCGCCGTGGGTACGGTGACGAGCTGTCCCCCCGCGAGCGCGACGTCGCCCGCCTGCTGGCCGCCGGGCATACGAACCGGGAGATCGCCGAGGTGCTGTTCCTGTCCCGGCGCACGGTGGAACAGCACGTCGCCAGTGTCCTGCGGAAGCTGAAGGTGCGGTCGCGGAGCGAGCTGGCGGGACTGCGGTCGGCATAGGGGCTTCGGGCGTGGCGGTGAGGCTTCGGTGCGGGTGGTCGTGAGTGGCGATTCGGGTTAGAACCCGATGGTGCCGAANTCCGGCCCTAGCCCGCAATGAAGGGGCCTTTCATCGCAGATTTCGCGATGAAAGGCCCCTTCATCGCATCCGCAGCAGGGACCACTACACCGGCCGCCCTGGCCCGGATGGGAGACTGCGGGACGTGACTTCTTCCGGCCCCGCTTCCCAGAACCTCCCGCCCGACCAGGTCTTCGACTGGCTCGACGTGGAGGCGGAGAAGCGGGCCGAGGCCGGGCTGGTGCGCAAGCTGCGCATCCGGCAGGCGCAGGAACCGGAGCTGGATCTCGCGGGTAACGACTACCTCGGGCTCGCCAGGGACAAGCGTGTCGCCGGTGCCGCCGCGGCGGCCGCGTTGCGCTGGGGCGCCGGGGCGACAGGTTCCCGGCTCGTCTCCGGCACCACAGAGGTCCACGCCGAACTCGAGCACGAGCTCGCCCGCTTCTGCGGCACACAGGCCGCGCTGGTCTTCTCGTCCGGCTTCACCGCGAACCTCGGCGCCGTCACGGCCCTGTCCGGCGCGGATTCCGCGATCGTCACGGACAAGTACATCCATGCGTCGCTGATCGAGGGCTGCCGCCTGTCCCGCTCGGACATCGCCGCCGTCGCGCACAGCGACCCGAGCGCCTTCAAGCACGCGCTCGCGACCCGCCGCAAACCGCGCGCGCTCGTCGTCACCGATTCCGTGTTCTCCGTCGACGGCGACATCGCCCCGCTGGAGCAGCTCGCCGGTGTCTGCCGGGAGCACGGCGCCTCACTGCTGGTCGACGACGCGCACGGCTTCGGCGTCCTCGGCGAGGGCGGCCGCGGCGCCGTCCACGCGGCGGGACTCTCCGGCGCGCCGGACGTCGTCACCACGATCACCCTGTCGAAATCCCTTGGGGCGCAAGGCGGTGCGGTGCTCGGGCCGCGTCGGGTGATCAAGCATCTCGTGGATACCGCGCGCAGTTTCATCTTCGACACCGGCCTCGCGCCCGCCAGTGCCGCCGCCGCGCTGGCCGCGCTCAGCGCGTTGAAGGCCGAGCCCGAGCTGGCCACCAAGGTGACCGAAGCCGCCGGAAACCTCGCGATGCGGCTGAAGTCGGCGGGTTTCCGAGTCAGTCTCCCGGACGCCGCGGTGATCTCGGTGCAGGCGCCGTCACCGGAATCGGCCGTCGCGTGGGCGGCCGCGTGCGCCGATCAGGGTGTGCGGGTCGGCTGCTTCCGCCCGCCGTCCGTGCCCGACGGCATCTCCCGCCTGCGCCTGACCGCGCGGGCCGACCTCACCGAGGCCGACGTGGACCGCGCGGTCGGGGTGATCACGGCCGCGGCGCCTCTCGGCGCCACATCGTGAGGTGCGGGATCCCGTCCTCCATGAACTCTTCGCCTTCGACCACGAAGCCGTACTTGGCGTAGAAATCCGTCGCGTACGTCTGCGCGTCGAGGACGCACGGCGCGTCCCCGATGCCCGCGAGCGCGGTCTCCATCAGCCGTCCCGCCAGGCCTTTGCCGCGTGAGCGGACGGCCGTGCACACCCTGCCGATGCGGAAGGTGCCGCCGGCGTCCTGCAGCACCCGCAGGTACGAGTCGACGGCGACGGAACCCCCGATCCAGAGATGCCGGGTGCCGGGCAGGAGGTCACGCCCGTCGATCTCGTGATAGGCGCAGTCCTGCTCGACGACGAACACGTCCACGCGCAGGCGGAGGATGCCGTGCAGCTGCGCGGCGGTGATCTCGTCACCGGCGACGGACAGCGGGAACGACGTGGTCTCGATGATCGGGGTGTCGGTGCTCACGCCCACTTGTTAGCACATCGGACGTGAAGAAGGCATCGATCAGCCGATCAGGCCCCGGTTCTTCTGCTGGGAGATCTCGTCCGCGAAGTGGGAGACACGGGTGTAAACGCCGGGTTTGCCCGCCTTCGCGCAGCCTTCACCGAACGAAACGATCCCGATCAGCGTGTCGCCCACCATGAGCGGTCCGCCCGAATCGCCCTGGCAGGCGTCGACGCCGCCTTCGGGGTAGCCGGCGCACACCATGTCGCTCGGGTCGTAGCCCGAGTACGCGGTGCGGCAGGTCTTGTCGCTGACGACCGGGACGACCGCGCTGCGCAGGTAGTCCGATCGCGCGCCGCCCTCGGCGACCCGGCCCCAGCCGAGGACGGTCGCCTTGGTGCCTTCGCTGTACAGGTCGGCGTCGCCGTTGTCCGCGACCTTCGCGGGCCGGTACGGCAGCTGGCCGCTGACCGTCATCACCGCGATGTCGTCACCCTTGCCGGGATCGCCGCTGTAGTCGGGGCTGACCCAGATCCGCGAAACCCGCAGTTCCACGCCGTCCCGGGAGCGCTTGTTGTCCCGCCCCGCCACCACGCGGACATCGGCGCGTTTGACCGCGACCGCGCAGTGCGCCGCCGTCGCGACCGTGGTGGAACTGACGATCACCGCGCCGCAGTACTGGTTGCCGCCGCGATCGGCCAGATACACCGCGTACGGGTACTGCGAGACCGAAGCCTTGCCGCCGCCGACGATCCTCGGCTGGGCAGCCTGTTCCGGGCCGCTCATCGAGCTGTCGTCCGCCGACGCGCTGTTGACCGCGACCGGCACCATCACGGCCGTCGCGAGCACCGCTCCGACCGCGAGCAGCAGCGTGCGACGTGACTTCTTGGGCATGTTCTGTCCCTTCACCGGGGCGTACGTACGGTCAAACCCTGGGAAGTCATTCGACTCCAGCGCGTACACGAGCGATCGCGAATACCCTAATCGGAGAAAGCCCGATGTGGTGTCACTGAAACGGGTGGACCTGTGCTCACCGAACGCATCTGTCACCCTGGACCCGCGCGGGCTACGGCGACGGTTCTGGCGGCTACGGCCCTTCTGCTCTTCTCGTGTTCCGGTCCCGCCCCGCCTGCCTCGGCACCCGCACCGTCCACATCGGCCGCACCTGCCTGGCAGGTCGGCGCGAAGCCGCTTCCCTTGCGCGGTGACGGTTTCGGGCAGATCCTCCCGACTCCTCCTGTGCTGGCGAACCGTTCCCTGCCGACCACCGACCTGCTTCCGCCGCCCGCCGGAAACCGGTTCTCGGGCACGGTGAATCCCGTTCCCGCCGACGTGCTCGCGCGCAGCAGCTGGCAGGCGGACTGCCCCGTCTCGGCAGGCGAACTGAGCTATCTCACGCTCTCGTTCTGGGGTTTCGACGGCCGTGCGCATACGGGGGAAATCACCGTATTCGGGCAGTTGTTCGCCGCGGCGCGCGGCCAGACGAACTGGTCCGCGCACGCCTACGGGCTCGCGATCGACGTCGACCCCTTCTGCAACCCGTACACCAAGGGCGACCTCGTGCTGCCCGAGCTGGCGTCGGCGTACCTCGACCGGGGAAACCGGCGGCCGGGGATGATCACCGCCGGCGACCGGACCGTGGCCGCCTTCTCCGCGATCGGCTGGACCTGGGGCGGCACCTGGACGACGCCGACGGACCGGATGCACTTCAGCGCCGACGGGCGCTGAACCGGGAACAACCGCACGCCGTGACAAGTTGGCTAGAGTCGGAACCACCCGCTCCCCCGCCGCAAAGGAAGACAGCGTGCCCCACTACGACCTGGTCATCGTCGGTACCGGATCGGGCAACTCGATCCTCGACCCGCGCTTCGCGGACTGGAACACGGCGATCGTGGAGAAGGGCACGTTCGGTGGGACCTGCCTGAACGTGGGCTGCATCCCGACGAAGATGTTCGTGCACGCCGCCAACGTCGCGGCCACGCCCGCCACGTCGTCGAAGTTCGGCGTCGACGAGGAGCTGACCGGGGTCCGCTGGCGCGACGTGCGCGACCGGATCTTCGGCCGGATCGATCCGATCGCCGCCGGCGGTCGCGAATACCGCGTCCAGCACGAGGACAACAAGAACGTCACCGTGTACGAGGGCGAAGGCCGCTTCACCGGGCACAAGGAGCTGCGGGTCTCCTACTCCGACGGCCGCCCTGCCGAGACGATCACCGCCGACAAGTTCGTGCTGGCCGCGGGCGGGCGCCCGGTGATCCCGGACGTCCCCGGTCTCGCCGAAACCGGCTACCACACCTCCGACACGGTGATGCGGCTCGCCGAGCTGCCGTCGAGCATCGTGATTCTGGGCGGCGGGTACATCGCGGCCGAGTTCGCGCACGTCTTCGCCTC
The DNA here is from genome assembly GCF_037997115.1 of Amycolatopsis coloradensis. Lineage (NCBI taxonomy): Bacteria > Bacillati > Actinomycetota > Actinomycetes > Pseudonocardiales > Pseudonocardiaceae > Amycolatopsis > Amycolatopsis coloradensis. The sequence goes on along the minus strand of NZ_CP150484.1, from coordinate 3,150,914 downwards.
GTTCGGGGTGAACGTGACCGTGGTCAACCGGTCCGGCGCGCTGCTGCGCTCCGAGGACGACGACGTCAGCGCCCGGTTCACCGAACTGGCGTCGCAGCGGTTCGACGTCCGGCTCGACCGGAAGACCGTCCGCGCGCGCAAGACCGCGTCGGGCGTCGCTCTGGACCTCGAAGGCCCGGAAGGCGCCGAGACTGTCGAGGCCGACGTGCTCCTGGTCGCCACCGGCCGCACGCCGAACTCCGACCTCCTCGACGTCGCCGCCACCGGCGTGACCACGGGCGAGCGCGGGCACGTCGTGGTCGACGAGTACCAGCAGACCGTGGTCGACGGGATCTACGCGCTCGGCGACATCTCGTCGGTCTTCGAGCTGAAGCACGTCGCGAACCACGAGCAGCGCGTCGTGCAGCACAACCTGCTGCACCCGGACGAGCGGATCGAGGCCGACCACCGGTTCGTCCCGCACGCGGTGTTCACCTCGCCGCAGGTCGCTTCGGTCGGGCTGACCGAACGCGAGGCGCGCGAGCGTGGCGTTTCGTACGTGACGTCGCACCAGGACTACGCGGGCATCGCGTACGGCTGGGCGATGGAGGACACCACCGGCTTCGCGAAGCTGCTCGCCGACCCGGCCACCGGGCAGCTGCTGGGTGCGCACATCATCGGCCCGCAGGCGTCCTCGGTGATCCAGCCGCTGATCCAGGCGATGAGCTTCGGGCTGGACGCGAAGAGCATGGCGCGCGGGCAGTACTGGATCCACCCGGCGATGCCGGAACTGGTCGAGAACGCGCTGCTGAACCTTCCGCTGGACTGACCCTTCGCCGCATTTAGTCCTCTAAACGCGCTCTCAGACGACGCGATCGCAGGCGCGGGCGCCGTTCCGCGCCGCGAGCGCGCTCACCGCGTTCATCTCGGCGTCCGAGGCGCCCATCAAGACGGCCGAGCGGGCCCCGTCCTCCGAGAACCGCTCGCCCGCCTCGACGTACCGGCGGATCGCCGCCAAGAACTCCTCCCGCGCGGATGCCGCCCCTCCTGGCACCGCGCGGACCCCCGTCGCCCCCTTGAGGACGTCCTTGGCGTCGTCCACCCGCGTCGCGACGTAGTGCTGCCACTTGCGCAGTTCCGTCGCGGCGTCCCCCTTCGGATCCGGCCAGTAGCGCTCGATATCCGCGCCGCTGTCCTTCCATACCCACACGCACACCCGGTCCACGGCGCGGTAGAACTCGTGCGGCGAAGCCACCGCCGCGGGCCGCTCCGGCGCCACGGCGACGCACACCGCGGCGAAACAGGCCAGAGCCGCCCCGTACGCCAGTCCCTCCACCGCGCCGACCCCCAGAACCGAGTTTTGAACAGGTTCAACTCAATCAGGCTATGGCTCCGCCCCTAGCCGGGTCAAGATGTTTTTTGAACGCGTTCAGACGAAGCGGCGGCGGCCGGCCAAGGCGCCGAAGGTCATCTGCGCGGCGAAGACGGCGAGCATCATGATCCAGGGAACGGTCCAGCCGTGGGTGAGATCGTGAAGCAGCCCGAAGAGGAACGGCCCGACGGCGGCCATCAGGTAACCGATGCCCTGCGCCATCCCCGACAGCCGCGCGGTGTCCTCGCCGGTGCGCGCCCGCAGCGCGATCACCGTCAGCGCGAGCGAGAAGACGCTCATCCCGAGCCCGATGAGGATGCACCAGAGCAGCGGCGAGGCGGCCGGAGCGACCATCATGCCGACCATGCCGACGAAGCCGGGAACACCCAGTCCGACGATCCACGGGCTCTGGCTCTTGTGCCGCGCGGCCATCGGCGCCACCACGAGACTGATCGGGACGGCGATGAGCGAGATCAGGCCGAGCAGCAGCCCGGAATCCCCCTTGCTCACCCCCGCGTCGATCATCACTTCCGGCAGCCAGCCCATCACGACGTAGGCCAAAAAGGCCTGAGTTCCGAAGAAAAGCGTGACCATCCACGCAAGGGGGCTACGCAGGAGCGATCGCCCGCTACCCTGCTTGCCTGCCTCGACAACGGGCGCACGCCCCGCACCGCGGGCTGCGAGAATCCAGACGAGGAGTGCGAGCACCGCCAGTACCGACCAGGCGCCGAGACCTTGGCGCCAGCCGCCGAACGCGTTCTCCAAGGGAGGGGTGAGCGCGGACCCCAGGGCGCCCCCGCCCTGCAGAGCGGCGGTGTACACGCCGGTCATCATGCCGACACGTGCCGGGAAGGAGTCCTTGATGACGACCGGGATCAGTACGTTCGCCAGGGCGATTCCCGCCGTGGCCACCAGGGTTCCCCCGAGCACGACGTACGGTCCGTCGAGCACCCGCAGCACCAGGCCGACGGCCAGCACCGAAAGCGCGGAAGCGATGGCCGCGCCGATGCCGAATCGGCGGGCCAGCAGGGGCGCGGCGAGACCGGCGGCGGCGAAACAGAGGCCGGGGAGCGTGGTGAGCACACCGGCCCAGGTCGCCGTGGCACCGAGGTCGTCGCGCATCTCGCCGAGGATCGGGCCGACACTGGTGATGGCCGGGCGCAGGTTGAGCGCCACCAGGATCACCGCGACACCGAGCAGCACGCCGCCGGTGATCACCCCCGGCCGCCACTCCGTTTCGATCGAGCCTTCGAGTTCAAGACTTTCGTCGAACGGGGAAACGGGTTCTCGGGAGTCGACACGCACGTCGGCTAGTATCACATACATAGGATGATTGGATGAAGGGACAACGCTGTGCCATTGGCCACCACGCGCCGTGCCGGCCTGGTCGATCAGGTCATCGAGCAGCTGCGTGACGCCGTCACGCAGGGAGAATGGCCCATCGGTCAGCGGATTCCGACCGAACCGGAGCTGGCAGGACAGCTCGGCGTCGGGCGTAACACCGTCCGCGAGGCCGTGCGCGCGCTCGCGCACACGGGGCTGCTCGAGGTCCGGCAGGGCGACGGGACCTACGTGCGGGCGACGAGCGAGGTCTCGGGCGCCATCCGGCGGTTGTGCGGTTCGGAACTGCGCGAGGTGCTGCAGGTGCGGCGCATCCTCGAGGTCGAAGGCGCCCGGCTCGCGGCCGCGTCGCGGACCGACGAGGAGGTCGCCGAGCTGAAGACACTGCTCGAACGCCGCAACGCCGAGCTGCGCGATGGCCATTGGGAGGATTTCGCCCGCCTCGACGCGGAATTCCACTTCGCCGTCGTCCAAAGTGGACATAACACGCTGCTGACCGAGATGTACCGCGGGCTCACCGAGGTGATCACGGCCAGCGTGGCCGCCACGTCGAACGTGACGCCGGGGCGCGAGTACCTGCCGGAGATAGGGCACGAAGGCCTCGCCGAGGCCATCGCCGACCGCGACGCCGACCGGGCCGCCAGCGAGGCGTGCGGTTTCCTGGACGAGCTCTTGGCCCGCGTGGAGCAGGACGAGAGCTGAAGGGGACTTTCCCCGCATAGGACGAGACGAAAGGGCCCTTCACCGCATCGGATGCCGACATC